>CALXJQ010000006.1 GCA_944388665.1 uncultured Clostridia bacterium | reverse complement strand
ACTCCAAATGAAGTTAAACTACATAAAATAGAAATATACACAAAAAGTCCAACAGCAATTCCTAAAAACCCAAATATAAAGCCAAGTAAAATAAATACAAATCTAAAACATCTTAGGTGAAAACCAAAAGAAAAGTCTGGTATTGCAAAAGATGCAATTGCAGTGATTGCAACTATTATAATTAAAATAGGACTTACAATACCTGCGCTAACAGCTGCCTGACCCAGCACAAGTGCACCAACTATTCCGAATTGTAGAGCCAATTGCAGTAGGAACTCTAAGGACTGCTTCTCTTATTAGTTCAAAAGAAATTTCCAGTACAAGTATTTCTACAATTATAGGGAAAGGAACTTGCTCTCGAGAACCTAATATAGAAAATAGTAAGCCAGTAGGGAGAATTTCTTGATGGAAGCTGGTCATTGCAACATATAGGCCAGGTAAAAGAAGTGTAATAAAAGCCGCTAAAAAACGTAAAGCACGTAGAAAATTAGCAAATCCAACTCGTAAATTAGTATCTTCAGAAGAAGTCAAAAAATCAATCAATATTGCAGGAGCAATAATTGCGTAAGGATTGCCATTTACTAGTATTATTACTCTACCATTTAGCAAATATTTTATAGATTTATCAGGCCTTTCGGTTGAAATAACTTCAGGTATACCTAATACATTTGAATCTGAAATTAATTGTTCAATTTCACCAGAAGATAAAGCAGAGTCTACATCTAAATTGTTTAATCTATATTTTACTTCATTTACTAAATCAGGGTTTGTTATATTATGCATATAACAAACTGCACACTTAGTTTTTGTTAGGCTACCAACTTCGATATTTTCTATAATCAAATTTTCATTATTAGCAATACGCCTTAGTAAAGAAGTATTTACCCTTATATTTTCCACAAAAGCCTCATGTGGACCTTTTATAACAACTTCATTTGTTGGCTTTTCAACACTTCGCTGTTTAAACCCTTTTATATCTATATCAAATGCTACATTTAACGTGTCTACAAATAAGGCACAATTTCCAGAGTTTACTCCAGAAATAAGCTTGGCCAAATCTGTTTCTTGTTTAACTGAATTTTGTGGCATTAAACAGCTCATAATATAATTAGACAAATCAAATTTTTTCACTTTTCTTACTGTTATATTATTTGTTACTGCTTCTGAAATAATTTTATTTTGTGGGCCATCAAAAAGATTGTTTCTATTTCGCATCATTAAAGGCTCTAAAACAAAATCATTTAAAGTGGGAGAATCAACCATACCTTCAACATATAAAATAAATGCATTATATTGTTTTCCCCTAGCATTTAGAGTAAATTCACGCAAAATAATATCACTATTTATTAGCAAATTGTATTTAGTTTTAATATACTCTAAATTCACACTAAGGCTAGGAAACACCTTTTTAAACTTTTCGTCATTTATAGTATCTTGTGTTGAATCTTGTTTACTATAATTGCCAAGACTGAAGTTATATTCTTGTGGTGGTTTATATGCAATTGCTGACTTTAATTGGTCAATTATTTTCATAAATTTATTCAATCCTTTCTTATGAGTTGGTAATATATTACTGATATTATTTGTAAAAATTTTATAAAATATACTAGTGTAAGTAATAAAAAAATGATATAATAAATATGTAGAATAAAAAGTAGAAAGGAATGAAATATAGATGAGTAGAGCTTCAAGCATAATTATAACTATAATCATGTTTTTAATTATTTTAGTATTGTGCTTTTTTGGATATATAGTTTGGCAAGAAGTAACAATGCAAAATAGTACAATTCCAGATGTGCAAACAGTAGTTTCGGATGTACAAACAGATAATCATACTGTAGATGAAAATATAAATACACCACAAATAGTAGAAAATCCTCTGGATAAATTTACAAGCCCAGGCACAACTCAAGTAAACTATCAAAATTTAACATTAGATAACTTTTTTTATGATCAATTAGATGAATATTCCCAATTAATATATAAAGCACTAGAAAGCAATAAAGAAAATATGAAAAGCGGTACATACAGAATAGATTTAGGAGACTCATTTTCAGATTTGCTAAATACAGAAGGTGGGCAAGATACATTAAATGCAGACTATCAATCTGCAATAGAAGCATACCTTTATGACAATCCAGATGTATTTTACTTAGAGCCAACAAAACTATATTTGAACATTGAATCTACAACAAGAGGATCAAGCACTACACACAATGCCTTTATAGATAATGGAACTCAAGTAAACTATCTTGCTGATGAATATCCTTCAGAATCAGCTGTAAATAATGCAATTGCACAAATAGAAAATGTTAAAAATGAAATTTTAAGCAACAGAACTGGAAATAGATATCAAGATATAAAAATGGTACATGATTATCTAATTGAAAGCATAGCTTATGATACAAGCATTTCACAGCCTAGCATTTACGATATATATGGTGCACTAGTTAGAAAAGAATGTGTTTGTGAAGGGTATGCCAGAGCTTTTAAATATTTAATGGATGAACTAGAAATACCTTGTGTCATTATAATAGGTACTGCTACAAATACTCAAGGTGAAACTGAAAGTCATGCATGGAATTATGTGCAATTGGGGAATAGTTGGTATGCAATAGACACAACATGGGATGATCCAATTTCACTTACAGGAGGACTTATAAGCACATCATCAAAATATAGATATTTTTTGAAAGGTTCAGCAGAAATAAGCAAAGACCACTTTGCAAATGGCCAATTTTCAGATGGCGGAAAAATTTTTCAATATCCACAATTAAGTATAAGTGATTACGAAAATTAATTAAAAGATTTTAGTATAATGGCATATACTAAAATCTTTTTTAATAACTTGTCATATTCAGAAAGTACCTCAAATATATATTAATAAAAGTAATTTAGTACAAACATTTCTTGTCAAAAATAAAGGAGGTACAAAGAATGGAAAATACAAAACTATATCAGGACATCGCAAAAAGGACTGATGGTGATATATATGTGGGAGTGGTGGGCCCTGTAAGGACTGGCAAGTCTACGTTTATTAAAAGATTTATGGATTTACTTGTAATTCCCAATATTGATAACGAATACAAAAAGGAACGTGCAAAAGACGAACTGCCACAAAGCGCAGGTGGAAAAACAATAATGACCACAGAACCCAAATTTGTTCCAAATGAAGCAATAGAAATTACATTAGATAATAACTTGAAATTTAAAACACGATTGGTTGACTGCGTTGGCTATTTAGTAGACAATGCAATAGGTTATTTGGAAGATGATATGCCCAGAATGGTAAAAACGCCATGGTCAGAGGAAGAAATTCCATTTGAAAAAGCAGCAGAAATAGGAACAAAAAAAGTAATTGAAGAACATTCTACAATTGGAATACTAGTTACTACCGATGGGAGCATAACAGATATTCCAAGGGATGATTATGTCAAAGCAGAAGAAAGAGTAGTAAATGAACTAAAGGCCATTAATAAACCATTCATTATTTTATTAAATTCTGCATATCCAGAATCTGAGGAAACAAAACAATTAGCTCAAAGCTTAAGCGAAAAATACAAAGTCTCAGTTATGCCAATAAACTGCGAATATTTAACTGTTGAAGATATAAATGAAATGTTTTCTAGGCTATTATATGAATTTCCAGTAGAGCAAATAAAAATAAAACTTCCAAAATGGATAGAGGGACTTGAATTTGAACATCCATTAAAAACAGAGCTATACAAAGAAATTCAAACAGCCTTTACAGACGTAAATGTTCTAAGAGACGTCTCAAACTGTGCAAAAACAATTGCACAAACAGAAATAATAGAAAAAACGAAAATCACAGACATCCAATTAGGCTCAGGTAATGTAAATATAGAAATTACAGTAAAAGAAGAGTTATTCTATAAAATACTTTCAGAAATTACAGGAGTAGAAATAAAAAATGAAGGAGACCTATTTAGCATAATTTCTGAACTTGCACAAATAAAGAAAAAATATGACAAAGTAGCAGTCGCATTAGACGAAGTAGAAAGAAAAGGCTATGGCATAGTCACACCATCAATCGATGACCTAGTATTAGAAGAACCAGAAATGATAAAACAAGGCTCAAGATTTGGCGTAAAACTAAAAGCAACAGCACCATCTATTCATCTAATAAAAACAAATGTAGAAACCGAAGTATCACCTATAGTTGGCTCAGAGAAACAATCAGAAGAGCTAGTAAACTATCTACTTTCCGAATTCGAAAGTAATCCAAAGCAAATTTGGGAATCAAACATATTTGGAAAAAGCTTGCATGAGCTTGTCAATGAAGGCCTTCAAGCAAAACTTGCAAAAATGCCAGAAGATGCCCAAATCAAAATCCAAGAAACGCTTGAAAGAATTGTCAACGAAGGAAGCGGCGGCTTAATTTGTATAATTCTATGAATTTTGGGGACGTTCTTTAAAGTTCATAACTTAAATTTCAGTTAAATGAACTTTGGGGACGTTCCTTAAAGTTCATTTTTTGAAAGCAATATTGAAAAATTTTTAAATGTGTGTTACGATAAAGACAATAAGGAAGGATGGTAGAATATGGACAAATTACAAGATGCTGTAGATATATTAAAAGCTTATAATCAAGAACATATTATTAAATTATTACAAAATTTAGATGAAGAACATAAAGAAAATTTAATAAATGATATATATAATATAGATTTTCACCAAATTATGGAGTTATATGAAAATACAAAAAAACCTATAGATATTAAAGAAAGTAAAATCGAAAATATTGATTATTTAGATAAGGCTAAGTTGAGCAAAAAAGATTTAGAAAAATATAATGAACTTGGCGAAAATATAATAAGAAGTGGGCAATATGCAGTGGTAACTATGGCTGGAGGACAAGGAACTAGGCTAGGACATAATGGACCAAAGGGAACTTTTAAATTGGATGTGTATGGGAAAGGCAAGTATCTTTTTGAAATTCTGGCAGATAATTTAAAAGAAGCAAACGATAAGTATGGCGTTGTTATACCATGGTATATTATGACTAGTCACGAAAATAATAAGCAGACTGTAGAGTTTTTGAAAAAGCACAACTATTTTGGATATGATGAAGATAGCATATTTATTTTTGAGCAAAGTGATTTGCCACTTGTTGATACAGAAGGAAAGTTGCTGATAAGTAAAGATTTTAGAATAAAAAAAGCATCAGATGGAAATGGCGGAACTTATTCTTCTTTAAGGGCTAGCGGAGCTTTGGCTGATATGAAGGAAAGAGACATAAAATGGGTATTTATAGGTGGAGTTGACAATGTTCTGCTAAAAATGGCAGATGTTACTTTACTTGGAGTGGCAATTGATAAAGGCGTGCAGATAGCTTCAAAATCAGTGGTTAAATCAAATCCTCATGAGAAAGTTGGAGTTTTTTGTAAAATGAATGGTCACCCTAAAGTTATAGAATATGCTGAACTTCCTGAAAAGATGGCTGAAGAAAGGGACGAAAATGGGGAATTAAAATATGGAGAATCTCACATAATGTGCAATTTGTACACGATAGAAGCCATTGAAAAATGTAGTAGAGAGCCACTAATTTATCATAGTGCATTTAAAAAGAATTCTTATATAGACGAAAATGGCAAGGAAGTTATACCAGATGCACCAAATTCTTATAAATTTGAATCTTTTATTTTTGATGCTTTTGAGTTTTTTGATGACATGGCTATTTTAAGAGGAAAAAGAGAGGATGATTTTGCCCCTGTAAAAAATAAAGAAGGGGTTGATAGCCCAAAAACCGCGAAAGAATTATACGAAAAATATTGGAAAAGGCAAGCTAAAAAAGTAAGAGAGGAAGTATGAAGATGAATTGTAAAATTTGTGATTTATATAATTTGGATGAGACTATTGCAAAAAAATTGTTAGAAAAATATACATATCCTTGGGAAGTATTGCCCAATATAGAAAAATTTATAATAGAATTTGGAAAAAGTTTAGATGAAAATAAATATGAACAAAAAGAAGAAAATGTGTGGATTGCCAAAAGCGCTAAAGTAGCTCCAACTGCGTATATAGCAGGGCCAGCAATTATTGGAGAAAATGCTGAAATTAGACATTGTGCTTTTATACGAGGTAAAGCAATAGTAGGAGAAAATGTTGTGGTTGGTAATTCTACAGAGCTAAAAAATGTTATATTATTTAATAATGTACAAGTGCCACATTATAATTATGTAGGTGATTCAATTTTGGGTTATAAGGCGCATTTAGGTGCAGGTGCGATAACTTCAAATGTAAAGTCTGACAAAAAATTAGTTGTAATAAAAGATGGAAGTGAACAAATAGAAACAGGGCTTAAAAAGGTAGGTGCCATGATAGGAGATGAAGTAGAGGTAGGATGTGGAAGTGTTTTAAATCCAGGTACAGTAATAGGAAAGAACACAAATATTTATCCACTTTCTTCAGTAAGAGGAGTTATACCAGCTAGAAGCATTTACAAAAATCAAAACGAAATAGTAGAAAAAAAATAGAAAAAGTCACTTTGGATTTCCCAAAGTGACTTTTTAATTTACATTGCTTGATTTCCTCCAGGTATGAAATAATCTACAACTCCATATATTAAAGCTCCGATAATTGCGGCAATCCATGAAATAGAATAGCCTGAAACAAAAAATTGTGTAACATATAAAACAATAGCAGCTAAAGCAAAACCAACAAAGCCTTTACCAAAAGGACTGGCATGCAATCCTGTAAATTTTACTACTAAGTAATCTATTGCAGTTAAAACAATAGCAGCTATAGCTAAAGTCCAAATATTATTTATTGTAAATCCTGGAGTGAAAAATGCAGTAATTGCTAATACCACTGCTGAAGCAACTAGTCTTCCAACTATTTGCCATACAGTGGAAGTTCCACTTTTAACTTTAGTGTTCTGAGCTTCTGACATAAGAAAAATCCTCCTTTTGAAAATTTTAAAAGTCAATTTTTAAAGGCTCTAAAAATATTATGAACAGAAAGAAAATATTTATTCAAAAATTTTTAATACATTCGTATATAAAAACAAAAAATGTAAAAAATAAAAATGTGATGAAAATGGAGGAAGTGCCATGCTAATAATTTTTTTTAGATCAATAATTTTATATGTTATTGTCTTAATTGTAATGAGATTTATGGGAAAAAGAGAAATTGGACAATTACAGCCATTTGAACTAGCAATTTCAATTATGATTGCAGACCTAGCTTCAATTCCAATGGCAGAAATAGGCATACCAATTACAAATGGAATAATACCTATTTTAGGTTTATTGGCAATGCACTTAATAATTTCTATTATAAATTTAAAAAGCATAAAAGCAAGAGAAATTATATGTGGAAAACCAGCAATATTAATATATAGAGGAAAAATAGATGAAAAGGCCTTAAAAAAAGAAAGATTTACTGTCAATGAGTTGCAGGAAAGGTTACGTGGAAACAATGTTGTAAATTTAGGAGATGTAGAATACGCAATTTTAGAAACAAATGGTCAAGTAACAGTAATTCAAAAGCCTGATAAAAGAACTACAATTCCACAAGATTTTAATATAGAACCAGAATATGAGGGAATTCCTTATGACTTGGTGGTTGATGGCAAAATTATGACAGCAAATTTAAAAGCAATAGGCAAAAATTATGCATGGCTGAAAGCTCAAGTAGAAAAGTTCAATATGAAGCCAGAAGAAGCACTAATAGTAACTTTTGATGGAAAAGGCCAAATATTTTGTCAAAAGAAACAAAACAAATAGAGAAAAGCGGTGAAATTATGTTAAAAGAAACTATAATTTGTGTAATAATTGTAGCACTTATTGTATTTGGAAACTATAAGTTACAAGATTACACAGATGAAACTGTAAGTGAGATAACAGGAGAACTTTCGAAGATTAGAGAAGATTTATTGGAGGATGGAATACTAAAAAATGCTGAGAAAATTGATAACGAAAAATTAAAAACAGATATTGAAGAAATTCATAACAGGTGGACAGATAGAAATGAAAGATTGTCATATTATATTGAACACAATGAATTAGAAAAAATTGACTCAGCAATAGTTAGCTTGAAAAGCTCATCAGAAAGTGGAAATTATGAAGACTCTGTTGACCAACTAGAAAAAACAGAATTTATGTTAAAGCATATCCAAGAAAAATATGCACTTAATCTAAAAAATATATTTTAAAAAAGAGGGCGTTGAAACGCCCTCTATAATTTTTTATTCACCTATATTGCTAGCTTCTGCATATTTCTTTAACTTTTCATAAACTAAATAATTAATTGTACCAGCTGGAAAGTGATTGTCCTTATCTTTTGTACCAGCAGGAACGCCAGTTAAAACTTCAATTCCTTCTTCTATTGTAGAAACAGCATAAATGTGGAATTTTTTATTTTTAACTGCTTCAATAACTTCATCGGACAATTGCAAATTGTCTACGTTTTGTACTGGAATCATAACACCATGTGAACCATCTAAGCCACGTACTTGGCATATTTGAAAATATCCTTCTATTTTTTCATTAACGCCACCAATTGGTTGAATCTGTCCCTTTTGATTAACAGAGCCTGTTACAGCTATTGCTTGGTTAATTGGTATTCCAGATAGACTAGAAAGTAATCCGTAAAGTTCTGTACTTGAAGCACTATCTCCATCAACACCATTATATAGCTGCTCAAAACAAATACTTGCAGTTAAACATAGAGGCATATCTTGAGCAAACATTTCACCAAGGTATCCACTAAGAATTAGAACACCTTTCGAATGTGAAGGACCAGAAATTTCAACCTCTCTTTCAATATTTACAATTCCACTTTTACCAGTATAAGTGTTAACAGTAATCTTAGCTGGTTTTCCAAAAGTATAATCACCGACAGTCATAACAGTTAAACCATTTAGCTCTCCTACTTTGTAACCAGAAGTATTAATTAAAAGTGTATTTTCTTTAATCATCTCAAGATATTGCTGGTCGTATTTTTTTACCCTTTCAATTCGTTCAGCTAATGCTTTATTTACATATTGAGCAGTTACAACCTTTGAGTGACCGATTTTAGCCCAAGTTGCGGATTCGCCAACAACTTGCATCAAATCATCAAATCGTGTAGAAATTTTACGATGACTTCCTGCAATTTTAGAAGCATATTCTACTAAAAGACCCATAGCTTCTTTATCTAAATGAGGCAATCCTTCATGTTCACAAAAACCATGAACAATACGTGCTAATTTATTAACATTTTCGCTATTGATAGGCGCATCATCTTCAAACTCAACTTTAATTTTAAAAAGCTTTCTAAAATCAGAGTCCATAGACAAAAGAGTTTGATAAATAGAGCTGTTACCAATTAAAATAACCTTTAAATTAAGAGGTATAGGCTCAGGCTTTAAAGAAACTAAAACCATTGAAGAATGTTGATCTACTGCATTTTCAATACCTAGCTCTTTTACTCTTAATGCTTTTTTCAAAGCTTCATAGCAAGCTGAATTAGATAATAAATCCTTAGCTTGAAAAATAATATAACCACCATTAGCCTGTTGCATAAGACCAGACTTTAGCATAGTATGGTCAGTTTTTAAAGCACCATAATAATTTTCGTATTCAATAGAACCGAAAATATTGTTGTAAGAATAATTTGAATCCATAATTACAGGAGCACCTTCGCGGTTTGAATTATCAACAAATAAATTAACTCTGTAATTTAAGCAAGGGTCTGGCTTTCGCATATTTGGATTTATAGGAGGCTGATTAGGTATATTAGTAGGTTCTTCATCCAAAAATGCGGGAATATTTTTCAAAACATCAGCTCGAACACCATTTAAAAATTTATTTATTTTTTTATTTCTTTTATATTTGGACTTTAAAAAATTGATGTGAACATTTACAGTAAGTAATGCAATATTAGATTGCCATTCAGAAATTTTCTTGTCAGATTGGCGCTCTATTTCTTTAATTTGTCCAATTACATTCATAATTTGTTCTTGCACTAATTCAGACTTTTTCTCATATTCTTCTTTAATTTTATCATCAAGTTGTTCAAATTCGTCTTCTTGAATAATTTTGCCATTAACAACAGGCATCATATAAATTCCATTTTGTACAGCTCTAACCTGAAAATTATATTTAGAAGCACTTTGGTTCAATTTATCTAATAGCTCAGAACGTTTTGTTTCATATTCTTTTTTTATTAAAGACTTTTCTTTTTCAAAATCATCATTATTAAAAGTTTTCTTAATATCTTTTTTAATTTCTTTAATAAAGCCATCCATAGCTTCTTTAAATTCTTTTCCTTGACCGGCAGGCAACTCAACAGCAATAGGTTCATTTGGATTGTCAAAATTGTAAATATAGCACCAATCAGAAGGTGTTTTCTTCTTTGCTGCAATTTTAGTTAAATAATTTTTAGTATAAAGAGTTTTGCCAACTCCACTAGGACCTTCCAAATATAAATTATATCCTTTTACATCTACTTGCAAGCCAAACTCTAAAGCCTTAATTCCACGGTCTTGGCCAATACCAGTATAAAGAGGCTCTAATTCCTCTGTAGTTTCAAAATTAAATATTTTTGGGTTAAAACTCAATTTTAAATCTTTATAACTTAATTCATTTTTACTTTTCATTTGTTTCCTCCATTTTTTTTCTTAGTATATCCATTTTGTTCCTATTTTATATTAGTTATATAAAAAAGTAAAGCAAAATTTTAAAATTTATTATAAAGCAAAAAAACTATTGCAAAAATAGCAAATTCAATATATAATAACGTTGAAAATATCTGAAATTGTAGATGGCACAGATTGGAGGAATGATGAATTAGATGAACAAAACCAAGAGAAAAATATTTGAGACATCTATGAAATTGTTTGCAGAAAAGGGTTACGAGGCAACAAGTATAGAAGAAATAACTGCAACAGTTGGGGTAGCTAAAGGAACACTGTATTATCACTTTTCAAGTAAGGAGGAAATATTTAATTTTTTAATTGAAGAAGGAATAAAATTATTACAAAACAGCATAGACATTAAAACAGCAAAATTTCCAAATTATATAGATAAAATTAAGGCAATTGTTTTAATACAAATAAAAATAATAGTAAAATATGAAGATTTAATTACAATACTGCTTAGCCAATTTTGGGGAACAGAGGCTAGAAATCAAAAATGCAAAAAGCATGTTTTGGAATATATTGATAAAATAGAAAAAATTGTTGCAGAAGGAATTGAAAAAGGACAAATAAAAAAAGGTAATCCTAAGGCAATTGCATCAGAAATTTATGGTTTAATTTGTTCAGGTCTAGTATATAAAATAAGAAATAAAGGAGAAATAAATGTAAATACACTGTACAAAGAGTTCGAAAGTACAGTAGTAGAAAGCTTAAGGGCAAAATGATATATTTATTTTGCAGAAAATATAAAATAAAAGAGGGGAATAAGATGAGAGAACCAGTATATAAAAATATGCCAAAATATAGAGATTTAAAAGAAATGTTACAAAAAACCGGAGAAAAATTTGGAAACAATCCAGCTTATATTTTTAAAACAGATGTGCCAGATAAGTTTAAAATTATTACACATAAGGAATTTAGAGATGATATAAATAATTTAGGAACAGCTTTAATAAATATGGGATTAAAAGACAAAAGAATAGCTGTTATATCTGAAAATAGATATGAATGGGGAGTTGCATATCTTGCAACTGTTACAGGTACGGGAGTAATTGTACCACTTGATAAAGCGTTGCCAGAGATAGAAATAGAAAGTTCAATAATTCGTTCAGAGGTTGATGCTATTTTTTATTCAAGTAAATATGACAAAATAATGGATGAAATAAGAGAAAAGAAAAATACTAAAATAAAGTATTTTATTTCAATGGATCTAAATGAAGAAAAAGATGGAGTGTATTCTCAGCATCAATTGATTGAAAAAGGCAAAAAATTAATAGAAGATGGAAACAGAGAATTCTTAGATGCTAAGATTGACAACGAAAAAATGAGCATAATGTTGTTTACATCAGGAACAACAGCTATGTCAAAAGCTGTAATGTTGTCACACAAAAATATTTGTGCAAACTTGTTTGATATTTCATCAACAATAAAAGTTGATGAAAATGATGTATTTCTTTCATTTTTGCCATTGCATCATACTTTTGAATGCACTGTAGGTTTTCTATATCCAATTTCAACAGGTGGAAGAATAGCTTTTTGCGATGGAATAAGACATATTGCAGAAAATATAAAAGAATATCATATAACTACTATGATTTCTGTTCCAATATTGTATGAGGCTATGTATAAAAGAATAATGAAAACAGTAGAAAAACAAGGAAAGCTAAAGAAACTACAAACAGGAATGAAAATAAGTCAATTTTTATTAAAGTTCGGAATTGATGTTAGAAAAAAATTGTTTAAAGAAATTCATGATACTTTAGGCGGAAAAGTAAGACTATTTGTTTCTGGAGGTGCTGCATTAGACCCAGAAGTTGAAATAGGCTATAACAAGCTTGGATTTACAATGTATCAAGGTTATGGGCTTACAGAAAGTTCACCTGTTATAGCAGCAGAGGATGATAAATACAGAAGAATAGGTTCAATTGGTAAAGCATTCCCAACACTTGATGTAAAAGTTATAAATAAAAATGAAGAGGGTATTGGCGAATTGCTTGCAAAGGGAGACTCAATAATGCTTGGCTACTATAATAATGAGGAAGCAACAAAGGAGACCTTAGATTCAGAAGGATGGTTACATACAGGTGATTTGGCTAGAATAGATGATGATGGATTTATATTTATTTCAGGAAGAAAAAAATTTGTTATAGTTTTAAAAAATGGAAAAAATATATATCCTGAAGAGTTAGAAGCACTGTTAAATAAAATCGAGGGTGTTAAAGAGAGTTTTGTATATGGAAAATTGCAAGATGATGGAGATTATAAGATTTCTGCAAAAATAGTGTATGATGAGGAAACAGCACCAGAAATTTATGGAACTTCTGATGAAGAAAAATTAAAAGATTTAATTTGGGAAGAGGTAAAAAAGGTTAACAAAGAAATGCCTGCATATAAATATGTAAGACAAATTACTATAACAAATAAACCTCTAATTAAAACTACAACACAAAAAGTAAAAAGATTTGAAGAAATGAAAAACGTATAAGTATAATTTGTCTTATAGAGCTGTCGAAAAGACGAAAAAAATGTAACAAACGTGTAACAAAAACGTAACATAAATGTAAAACAAAAAGGCCTCAATGCACTTGAAGTTTAGCCTGTATTAATGTATAATTAATATTGTAGAAAGCGAAGATGCGTAAGATAAAGGAGGTAATTTACAATGTCAAGAAGTGGCATAGTAAATGTGAGAATGGTTATCACAGAAGAGAAAATATTGTCAAATATAGATAAAATACAGCGATTAATAAATCCAAAGAGCAAAAAACAAATAGTGCAACTAGAAGATGATACATACTTCAAGGATTTAATAGAATCAGTAAAAACATATTTAATAGAATACCCAAAAAAGAAAAATTTCCCTATAAGTGTATATAGATCAGCTTATAAGCTAGTGGAATACGCAACAAATCAATTTGAAGAAAATACAAGTAAAATAGAAAGTCTAATAAGACAACGTGAAGAAAACATAGCTTTAGCTGGAAAACTTAAAGATTTACTAGAAGCAGTAGAGAACAAAGACGAAAACTGGAAAGAAAGAGTAAAAGAAGCTGAATCAACTTTTGACACTGACATAATTGAGCCATTGAATATTATAGGAAAATCAAAGGAAAAAGACTCAGAAAATTATAAAGATGCATACAAATTACTACATGCAAGAATAAATAATTTGGAATCCAATTTGCACATAGAAATAGATATGGAAAGAATAGAAGATAGATCAAAGGCATTAAGTTATATAGGAATAGAAATTGCAGATGCATTAAAAACAATTCCAACTCCAGTTGAACCAATAGAAGAGCCAGAAGTTGAAAATGCTCAAGTTGAAGTAGCAAAACCAAAAGAGAAAGTTAAAGTACAGCAGGCAAAAGTTCAAGAGCAGGCTCCAGAGCCAATTAAAGAGCAAGAAAAACAATATGTTCAAGAAACAACATTTGAAGCAAAACCAAGCTTATGGCAAAGAATTAAAAATAGTAAATTTGTAAGGACATTAAGATATATTACAAAGATAAGAGTAGTATTAGATTATTCTGCTTTACCAGAAGGAAGAGGAGAAAACAATCAATAAATGACTTTTGGGGATAACCCTGAAAGTCTTTTTTAAATTATTTAAAGATGGGAGAAATGTAAATTGGCAAAAAATAAAACAATATTTGTTTGTAATGAATGCGGATACGAATCTGCAAAATGGCTGGGAAAATGCCCTGCTTGTGGTAGCTGGAATAGTTTTTTTGAACAAAAAGTAGTAGAAGAAAAGCATGGAATAGCTAAGTCAAAAGATTTAAAACATAATATGCCACAAAAATTAAATTCATACCAAGGAAAAGAAACTATAAGAACTTCAACAGGCTTTGGTGAAATAGACAGAGTACTTGGAGGAGGCCTTGTAAAAGGCTCTTTAATTTTGCTTGGAGGAGAACCAGGAATAGGTAAATCTACTTTAATTCTCCAAATTTGTGATAAAGTGCAAGGAGATGGAAAAGTACTATATGTATCTGGCGAAGAGTCAGCAGAGCAAATAAAAATGAGAGCAGATAGGCTTGGCATAAAAAATGATGACATATTATTTTTAGGAGAAACCGACATAGATATTGTAAATCAGGCCATAATTGAGCTAAATCCAAAACTAGTTATAATAGATTCTATTCAAACCATGTATTCAGACGAACTTACAGCAGCTGCCGGAAGTGTAAGTCAAGTAAGAGAAATAACATCACAGGTCATGAGAGTATGCAAATCAAGGGGAATAACTACGATAATAATTGGCCATGTAACTAAAGAAGGAAATATAGCAGGGCCTAGAGTCTTAGAGCACATGGTTGATACGGTTTTATACCTTGAAGGCGAGCGTTACTTTTCATATAGAATTTTGAGAGGTGTAAAAAATAGATTTGGTTCAACAAATGAAATAGGCATGTTTGAAATGAAAAATGAAGGCATGACGGAAATAACTAATCCTTCAGACATACTAATTTCAGAACGAAAAGACAACCCACCAGGAACGTGCATCGTATCTAGCATAGAAGGTACAAGGCCACTAATGGTAGAAATACAAGCTTTAACAACAATGAGCATCTATGGAATACCTAAAAGAACAGCAAATGGCTTTGACTACAATAGGCTAGCATTGTTAATTGCAGTCTTAGAAAAAAGAATAGGACTTCCACTTGGCAATCAAGACGTATACTTAAACATTGCAGGTGGAATAAAAATAAACGAGCCATCAATAGACTTAGGAATAGTAGCCGTTGTAGCCTCAAGCTATAAAAATCTTCCAATTCCAAAAGGCACAGTAATAATGGGCGAAGTTGGCTTAACAGGCGAAGTTAGAAGAATCAACATGATAGAAAAAAGAGTAAAAGAAGCAGAAAAATTAGGCTTTAAATCTTGTATAATTCCTGAAAGTAACAAAAAAGACTTGAAAGATGATTATAAATTAGATATAATAGGCGTGAGTGATATAAAAGAAGCAATAAAAAAAATCTTTAAATAAAATTTGCCACTAGGGACGTAGCAGAATGGCAAAAAATCTGAAAGGAGAGAGAAAATCCTTGAGAAAGCACAAAGAAAATAATATTACAAGTATTTTGAAGTTGATAGCTCCAGGTACACCAATACGAGATGGATTAGATAATATTTTGAGGGCTAAGACTGGAGCACTCCTTTTAATAACTGATAATAATGATGTTATAAAACAAATTGTAGATGGCGGTTTTTATATCAATGAAGATTATACATCTTCTAAGTTATACGAGCTAGCTAAAATGGATGGGGCGATTGTGCTAAGTGGAGATTTAAAAAGGATTTTATACGCAAATGCACAACTCATTCCATCTTATGAAATACCAACATTAGAAACTGGGACTAGACATAGAACAGCTGAAAGAACAGCAAAGCAAACAGGAGAATTGGTGATAAGTATTTCACAAAGAAGGGGTATTATTACTGTATTTAAAGGAAATGACAGATATATATTAGAGGATACAGATGTTGTTCTAAACAAAGCTAATCAAGCAATACAAACGCTTGAAAAATATAAAAAGGTGTTTGATAACAAGTTAAATATGTTGAATGAATATGAATTTAATGATATAGTTACACTAGAAAATGTTTTGGTAGCAATTCAAAGGGCTGAAATGGTAATGAGAATTGTTGAAGAAATTCAAGGGCAAATATATGAACTTGGAAATGATGGAAGGCTTGTAAGTATGCAACTAGAAGAGTTGATTGGCGGCTTAGAAAAGGAAGAGATGCTAATAATTAAGGATTACGTTGTAAAAGAAAAAAAGTCTAAAGCTATAAAAACTCCAGAGCAGGTAATTGACGAATTGGAAGAGCTGCCTTATGAAGATTTGCTAAAAGAGTCAACAATTGCTAAAATATTAGGATATGAAGTACTTGACAATTATGATGATATTACTGTATATACAAAGGGGTATAGAATTTTAAGCAAAATACCGAGAATGCCATCAAATATAGTTGAGAATTTGGTAAAATCTTTTAAGTCATTTCAACATATTTTAGCAGCAGATATAGAAAGCCTAGATGCAGTTGATGGAATTGGAGAAGTACGTGCTAGGACTATAAAACAAGCGCTGAAAAGGATGCAAGAACAATTTGCTTTTGATAATCTGATATAATGCAATCAATACATTTTGATGCAGAAAAAAAGAAAGGTAAGGAATAAAAAATGAAGAAGTTTAAAAATATTTTATGGATAATTGTTTTAATATTGGCAATAGTATTAATAGTAGCAGTTGCTTATGGATATTATAAAAAAGCAACTTTAGAAGTAAAAAATCCAGTTGCTACAATGGAAGTTGAAAATTTTGGAACAATCAAAATGGAGTTATACCCAGAGTATGCTCCAGAAACAGTTAGCAATTTTATAGCTTTAGCCAATAGAGGATTTTACAACGGTCTAACATTTCACAGAATTGTAAAAGATTTTATGATTCAAGGTGGAGATAAAAAGGGAACAGGAGAAGGCATGGCTACATTAGCAGACTTAGAGGACGGAGGAGCTGACACAGACTACTCTATCAAAGGAGAATTTTATGACAATGGAGTAGACAATCCTCTAAAATTCGAAGAAGGCGTAGTAGGCTTGGCAAGAAGTGATTACACCTCATACTCATCATCATTAGCTGAAGAATCATATAACTCAGGAAGCTCACAATTCTTTATTATGACAAAAGCAACTAGCTCTTTAAACGGTCATTATACAGCATTTGGTAAAGTTACAGAAGGAATGGATGTAGTACACAAAATAGAAAATGTAGAAGTAAAAGCAGCTGATGACGCAGAAAGTACAGGAAATACTGAAGTAAGTACGCCAGTAAATCCTCCAAAAATAACTTCAATTTCAGTTGAAACTTATGGAGTTGATTATGGTTTACCAGAGACTTTAACACCATTTAATTATATGCAATGGTTTTCTAGCCAATATGGAATAGATCCGAGTGCATTACAGCAATAAAATCAGTTTTAAAAAAAATTAATTAAAAATTAATTAAAATTGCAGAATTTAGTTGACAATGGGGAGAAAATGGAGTAAAATAATAAATGTGCATTTAGCATGGTGGATGTAGCGTAGTTGGTTAACGCGCCAGTTTGTGGCACTGGAGACCGTGGGTTCGAGTCCCATCCTCCACCCCATTAAAACTAAATGTCTAATTATATTTTATATTGGGCTGTAGCCAAGCGGTAAGGCACATGACTTTGACTCATGCATGCGCTAGTTCGAATCTAGCCAGCCCAGCCAATTTTAAAATGAACTTTGGGGACGTTCCTTAAAGTTCATTTTTTAGATGTTTTTGGGGACGGAGGAAAAAAACATCTTCTTTTTTATTTCACTGCTGCTACAGACATTTGAGATTATTTGCTAAATGTTTGTATTTTACATTAATGTGTGATATAATATAAGCGAATTAAATTTGGTAATCTCCTTTGGGAGCTAACATATATGACAAGAAAGCAACACAATAAGTATTGAAGGAGGAATATTCATGAGAAGAAAGGAACGGTTTATATCAAAGTTATGGAAGTTCTTCATAATAGTACTTTTGGCTGTCTTTTCAGTTATTGTATTCAATGTTGTATTAAATGTGATTAATCCATGTGGATTATTTGACGAAATCACGGCTGACATGATAATCCTTAACGTGATATTCTTTTGGCTCTATTTGTTCTTTTACTATGCGATATATGATTATTTAGATTATTTAATAAAAGATTTAATAAAAAAAATAAAGGATGAGGTCAAATGGTGAAATAAAATTGATATTAAACTGATTAAACTCAAAGGACCATTTGGCATTTTCCGGATGCTCCTTTTAAACATTTTCAGTTTATCTTCTTTCTCATGTTCAAATTCTATTTATTTTTTTTGGAGTCAATAAAAATATGAGTTTATTATGCAGAACATTTAGAAGAGTGAATTAGTGTAAAATTAATGTAGGCAAAATATTAAATTGCCTACGAAGTTAAAAATAACTCTTGACTGGGATATGTGTCGATGATATAAATATATAGAGAAAAAAAGTGAACTTTAAGGAACGTCCCCAAAGTTCATAAGGAGAAGTTTATGAAAAGAAGAGTAAAACATAAGAAAAAGAAAAGTACGTTATACTTAAAGAGAAGAGTTATTGCTCTTTTGGTATTGATATTAATTGTGTTTTTTATATTTATTATTGTACAAAAGGAAGATGCTGTAAGCGAAGAAGCGGTTGCAACAGCGACAATTAATAAGATGGCAGATATTATTGATGAGTCTGCTTGTGCGAATGTTTCTAGGTATATAGTTTATGGTACTCATTTGAATGTAGAAGGAAATATAAATTTTTCTGAAGGCTCTGAAGCTCACACAGAAGGCGAAGAAGCAGAAAATATAAGAAATGCTGAGGTTGTGGCGAGAAATGTTTCTGGTGATGAAGTGGCAATTAAAACTACATATACACAGGAAAATGGAAAGCTATCTTTTTCAACTTTGGATAAGATAAATACAGGGCTAAATCTTGAAAGCTTAGATGTAGCAGATTATTGTATTTTATTAAAGGTGCAATATGAAGATGATGAGGTTAAGTATTATTCTTTGAAAAATGATACGGAATATAAAGATTCTATAGATTATTATACTTTAACTAGAAATGGTACTAATAATAAAATTTATATAAGTTTTGCTTCTCATGAGAATGTTTCAGCATTGACACTTGATATTACAAAGGTATCTAAATTACCGGAGAATGTTTATGATGTAGTTGTTGATCCGGGGCATGGAGGAAGTGATGTAGGTGCTGTTTCTGGAAGGTACCAAGAAGCAGACATTGCACTTGATTGTGCATTAAAGCTAAAGTCACAGTTAGAAGATTTAGGACTGAAAGTTCTTCTTACTCGAGATGGCAGCGAAACTGACGAATATTCTACATATAATATATATGATGATGATGGAAGAGTAACTATGGCAAATGAATCTGGTGCGAAGCTACTTGTTTCATTACATTTGAATAGTAATGATGAAGATATTCCTAGCGGTGGTGTAGAAGTTTATGCTCCAACAAATAGCAATCTAAGTCTAGCAAAGTCGTTTGCTGACAATATTGTGAATACTGCGCATACAACATATTCACAGATGGAAACATATAAAGAAGCTGAAGGGGTATATGTAAGAACGATTGAAGTTGATAGCAGCATAAGAAATTATAAAGGAATTTTTGATTCAGTACCATATTTGTTCATTATTAGAGAAGTCGGCGGAATTGCTACAGGAGCATTTGTTGATGGAACTAATCCAAGTTATGCCGCAAATAAATATCGTAATACTAATGTAGGTATAGAAGGATATTTAATTGAGCTTGGCTATATAAATGTTGATGAAGATTTGGAAAATATATTAAATAATGAAGATTTATATGCAAAAGCGATAGCAGAAAGTATAAATTCATATTATAAAATAAAGTAGAAAATTATTTCATACAAAAGTATGGAGTAATTTTTCTTTTTGTGATAGAATTTTAATCAAGGGGAAAGAAAATCGGGAGTTGAGGTCGATTGAGAAAAAGAAGGAGAGGTAAAAGATACAAAATTGTAAGTTTAAATATAATGCCCAGAAGAAGTGCTCATTTGGGAAAAAGATATAAGGTCGTAAATAAATTCAAGTTTGTTAGAAGTATAACAGTGCTACTAATAATACTTATTGCAATAATTGCGTTAATAACATCAGTAGTAAATAAAGTAACGGGAACAACGGAAGAAGAAAAAGTAGCTGAGAGCATGCCTCAAAATAAATCTGAAAATATAACTCAAGAAGTTACTTCTAATGGAGTAAGAGCAATTGACAATACAGAGGAAGAAAATAAAGTACAAACTTTAATTGATTCAATAAAACAAACAAATAATTTAAATGAAGATAATTTTGCGTTTTTTTACCGAAACATTGACACAGGTGCTAATTATTTATTTAATGAAAATAAATTCTTTACAGCTGCAAGTACTGTAAAAGTTCCACTTTCTATGCTATATTATGACAAAATTAGAAACGGCGAACTAACTGAAGAAAGCACATTAATTTATGGTAAAGACGATTACGAAGCAGGTAGTGGAACAACTGATTATACCTATTCTGTAGGTGACTCCATTCCAATTAGCTTTTTAATGGAGCAAGCAATCATAAATAGCGATAATACTGCAACTAATATATTAATTGATGGAATAGGCAAGGAAGAATATAGAAGACAAATTGCAAAATATTCTAATAGAACTTTGCCAGATGAATTTTTTAATTCTAATATAACTTCGGCAGGATATGCAGATGATGTTATAAGATATTTGGCTGAACATCAGTCAGACTATGCAAAGCTAATAGAAGATATGAAAAAATCATCTAATGGAGAATATTTAAAGGCACAAATACCTGATTATGAAGTAGCACATAAATATGGAGATTATGAAGGAAATATTCACGATTATGGAATTATATATGGGAAAAATACATATTTAATTGGAGTGTTTACTAGTGGCGTGCCTAATGCAAAAGCTTTAATAGAAGATATAGGAAAAAGGGTTGTAGATACAGTAGAGAGTGAATGAATTTCGCTAAAATAATTACGGAGGAGCAAAGATGGATTTAACAAAAATTGAAAGAGCAAATACAAAATTAATTGGAAAAAAAATTGAGTACTATAAAACAATAGAATCTACACATTTATATGCAAAGCAAATAGCTAAAAATCCTAAAAACAATGGAAAGATAATTTTAGCAGAAATACAAACAGCGGGAATTGGTACAAAGGGCAGAAATTGGTATACAGGAGATGGAAAAAACATAGCAATAACAATAATTTTACATCCCAATTGTAGTGTAAGAAAATTAGATGGGATTAGTTTAAAGATAGCAAAAATTATTAAAAAATCTATTTTCAAATTATATGGATTTGATTTGAAAATAAAAGAGCCAAATGACCTAATGTTAAACGAGAAAAAAATTTGTGGGATATTAACAGAGATAAATACTTCAGGAGAAAAGGTAAATTATCTTCTTATTAGCTTTGGTTTTAATGTAAATGAAGACAAATTTCCAGAAGAAACTAAAGATATAGCAACCTCGTTAAAAAAAGAATATAACAAAGATTTTATCAGAGAAGAAATAATAAAAGAGATTATCGAAAATTTAGAAATAGAACTGTAAAGGTTCTATTTTTTATTTTATATAATATAAATTTAATAACAATAAATTCATTGTGAAAGGATGATAAAATTATGGAGCTTAATCAAGGAAGCAAAAATAATATAGCACTAAATATATTTAAAGGTGTAATAATTTCATTAATATTTACTACAATAATGCTACTAATTTTTGCTATACTTCTAACATATACAGATGTAAGTGAAAGTACAATAAGTACAGTAATAATAATAGTAACTGCAATCAGCATATTACTAGGAAGTTCACTTGTAAATCTAAAAATTAAGAAAAATGGATTATTAAATGGTGCAATAATAGGTGCATCATATATATTAATAATTTATTTAATATCTAGCATTTTAAATTGGCGTTTTACACTAAACTTACAAAGTATAATAATGATTGCAGTAGGTATTGTATTTGGAATTTTAGGTGGCATTATAGGGGTAAACAAAAGATAATATTAAAATGAATTCCAATAATTAATTAAATTATCTTTTTCGCTTTTTGGCACTATGCTAATTCTAAATTTAGATATTGGCAAACGAACATCTTTTACCGATTCTTTTCCGTCAGCACAGGCCTTTAACCATCCATAGCCATCTACATAAGTTTGATAAACTACAGAATAATTGCTATTATTTGCTATTCTAAAAGCTACAGAAGAAATTCCAAATGTTGCGGTGTCAAAACTAGCATTTAATCCACTACCTCCCAATTGAGTAGTAGACTGGGTAGGCCAATTTAATAAATTATCAGTATTAATATCAAACCATTCTTTGTTGTTTGGATTGTAGCCATAATTATACTTCAATTCAGAAAAAATGCACACTCCAGAGCTGTAGTTTGGCGTATATAAAAAACATTTTCCTTGCAATTTTAAGTCATCTATGAGAGATGATTCATGAATAAGTATGGATTCAATTTTGCCATCAGTGCTAATAGTGTCACCATCAGAACCAGTAGAAGTAATATGTTTATCATCGCTATTTAAACTAGTATATGAAAGTGAAATTTGGCTTGCCTGTTTTACATCTATATTAATAGTAGACGAATTTTGTGCTAAATCTGTTAATTTAATAGAGTAAAAAATTTTGCTAGGAAAGTTTTTTGACAACTGCATTTTATCATCTGATTGGGACCAACCATCTAAAGGCCTTACAGCTTCATTAGAAATAATAGTAATTTTAGAGGATTTGTCAGACTGAAGTTCTTCGATTGAGCTTAATACAGGGGCAATGTTATCAATTTGAATTCCTGAATCAAATACATATTCTTGGCTTTTTAGAGTGCTTTCAGCCACACCTTCTGGAATTATAACACTTAAGGGGCCATTTCCAGTTATATTGTAGATATTAATATTATAAATTCTTTCAATCGGAGAATCAGAACTTACAGAAAAAGTTTTGAAACTTGGATCTACATATTCGTCTCCTACTTTTACTTTGAAAGTACTCTCATTAAAATTGCAAGTTTTCATATTATTTTTAATTAATCTTATTTTAAAATGAATTCTATGAGTACTGTTTGCATATTTTTCATAATTTGTATTATAATTATTAATTTCTAAAAGTTCAAATTCTGGTGCTTTTTCATTTATAACATTTACATTTGCAACATCAAATTCATCTTCAAACAAATATTTACCTAAACTAAAATTATTTGTAGATGGTAAAAAATAAATAAAAGCTATAAGAATAAAACAAAAAGTAAATATTTTCTTCTTCAATAATAAACCTCCTTTTTAATTAAAAATTTTGGAAAATTAGAAATAAAAAACTGAATATAAAAAATAAACCATAGTCATTATATATGCAATTTACGTAAAAGTCAACAGAATTTTTTGAGAAGTTTTGTCGAAAAATGCGATGAAAAAGCAATTTTTTTAACAAAAAAAGGTTGACAAAAAACGTTGACCAAATTATAATGAGTTTACATTTTGAAATTTTAACATAATTTTTTCAAAAATTTTAATCTTAATCCGGAAGGATAAATTCAAATTTTATCTTAAATAATCCCGAATTATATTAATAGAAAAGGAGGAATGTTTATTGACTAAAAGAAAAAAAGTCTTACTTGTAAGCGCAATATTAGCAATTATAATAGTGGCATTTATAGGCGGAAATGTATATTCTAAGTATGTATCTGAAGTAAGAGGAAATGGACTTGCTCAAGTAGCAACATGGAGTTTTAAAGTAAATGGACAGCAACAAGATGTACAAACAATTAACCTAGCATCAACTGCACAACCAGATACTTTAATAAACAATAAAATAGCTCCAGGGACTAAAGGAAGTTTTGATATCATAGTAGATGGAACAGGCTCTGATGTTGCAATAGACTATAAAATAGAATTTTTAGATGAAAGTGCAAAGCCTCAAAATTTAAAATTCAAATACTTAGATAACGAATATAATTCTATTAGTGAATTAGAAAATAGCCTATCAGGTAGGATTAATGCTAATGATGAAAACAAATCAAGAACACTAAAGATTGATTGGGAATGGAAATATGAGACTGGCAGTACAGAAGAAGAAATTATACAGAATGACAAAATAGATACACAAGATGCACAAAATATTTCAGAATATACATTCAATGTAATAGTTTCTGGAACGCAAGTTGAACCCAAATAAACTTTGAATTTTATTCCAAAATATAAAAAATAAACCTAAAAAAATTATGTGAAATTTCAAAATGAATATATCTTAATGATAAACTAAGTATTAATTTGTAATTATCTGATAGGAAACCCAAAAAGTTTTCTATTAGATAATATATAAAAAAGTATAGGTTTATAGGTTAATCCTTTATTAAAAACCTAAATATATATAAAGGAATGAAAACATTATGAAAAAAATAAAAAATATATTAAAAATGCATATAACTAAAAGAGAAATAACTCTAATACTTATTTTTATGATGGTAATTCTTCTGTTTTTATCAGGATATAGCATAGGAAAAACCGTATATAAAACAACAATAGCTGCTAATGCGCAGATAGCAGAACCAGTAATTGTTGTAGAAAATAATCCTGCAATAGATATCAATAATGAAAATAGCAATGGAATATATACATTTAAAGTAAAAGATTTTGATGGAGATAAGATAACACAAAGTGACTTAAAATATTACATAGAAATAATTTCAAAAGAAGCTAAAAACATAGATTTTAAATTATATCAAGACGATGAAGAAATACAATTAATAAACAATAAAACAAATGATATGTTTTTCTCTAAAGATACTAAAGCAGAGCATAACTATAGACTAGAGATACATTGTAAAAATCAAGCCAATATAGGAAATATTATTGATAACATACAAATAAAAGTACACTCTGAACAAACAAAAATTTAATTCTTTTCCAAGCGACTTTGTGCTTTAAGAAAGGATGTGGTAAAAAGTGAAAAAATATAAAAAAATAATTTGCACAATCATATTAATCATAATGTTAATTATTTTTGGGCTGCTGTTAAAAAAAGTTGATGCAAATTCACAGCAAGATGATATTTTATTTTTTAAGTTATTTGGAAGTTCAAGCACATCGACAAGCAATGTGAATAACGAAATAGTTTTTGATATGTCAAATAAAAATAAAGATACAAAAAACATAAACTTATTAGAAACAGTAAACACACAATTTCTAGTACAAGAAAAAATTGCGCCAGGAAGTGAAGGAAATTTTTCAATAAAAATTGTTGATAATGAAAAATATGAGGAAGCAAAAAATTATAATATTACATTTAAAAGTAAAAATGCAAAGCCACAAAATCTTTATTTTTATCTCAATGATAATGAAGATGAAAAATATGCGACTTTAGAAGAAATGCAAAATGTAATAGAACAAAAATTAAATAACAAAAAGCAAAAAGAAATAATAATAAATTGGAAATGGGAGTATAATAATAGTAATGAAGGAAATAAACAAGACACAGCAGATGGAATGAAAATAAAGGAATATAATTTTGATATAGACATCGCAGCTTAGTCACCACACGTACATTCAAGTAATTATATAATAGTTTTGTTATAGCATAATCATCATAAAGTAAAGAATTTTTATAAAAACAGTTGATATTTTTTAAATTTTAATATAAAATTTAAAAAGACTAAATTAAGGAGGCTTAAAATGGTAACTTTACAAGATGTAATTTCAAATGAAGAAGTTGAAGCCTTAATTAATGGGGCGCAAAAACAACTGGATGGACTTCGGCTATACCGAGCATAGTCACAGGCATATTTCTATAGTTTCGAAAAGAGCGGGAGAAATATTAGAAAAATTAGGTTATGCAGAAAGAACTGTAGAATTAGCTAAAATAGCTGGGTATTTACATGATATAGGTAATTGCGTAAATAGAACAGATCATGCTCATAGTGGTGCAATTCTGGCCTATGATATTTTAAAAGATATGGGAATGCCAGTAAATGAGCGAACTGAAATAATGATGGCAATTGGAAATCATGACGAAAATACAGGAACAGCTGTAAGCGATATATCGGCTGCACTAATTTTAGCAGATAAGTCTGATGTTCATAGAGATAGGGTAACAAATAAAAATTTATCAACATTTGATATTCATGATAGGGTAAATTATGCAGTAACAGAAGCCAAGCTAAATATTGATAGTGAAAAAAGAATTGTTACATTAGACTTAACAATTGATACGAAGTTATGCCCAGTATTAGATTATTTTGAAATATTTATGCAAAGAACTATGATGAGCAAATATGCAGCGAAATATTTGAAAATCTGGTTTGAGTTAGTAATTAATGGGACTAAACTATTATAAAAGTTAGCAAAAAAATGATGTACGGATGGAAGGAATGAAAGTATAAATGAAAAGAGTAAAAATAATAACTATAACATTGATAATTATATTAATTACGATGATTGCCTTTGGGGGAATCTATGTAAAAAAACAAAATAGAATGGAAAATATAATGAAAGACTATTCGCTTGCAATGGATTTAGACGGTAGCAGAGTGGTTAGAATTAAAGTAAGTGATGAGAAACAAACAATAATAAAAGATTCAAATGGAAATGAGGTAACCGATTCAAGCGCTACGAGTTTAAGCGATGAAGAGTTACAAGAAAAAGGATATACAAAAGAAGAACAACCATATAATTCAGATGATGTAAAAACAGTTGATAATTATAAAAAATCAAAATCAATAATTGAAAAAAGAATGAATCAACTTGGAATAAATAATTACATAATAAAATTGGATGAAAGTAATGGGGATATTGTTTTAGAATTGCCAGAAAGTAGCAATACAGACAGTATAATACGTACTATTGGAACATCAGGAAAATTTGAAATTGTAGATAAAGATACTCAAGAAGTTTTAATGACTAATGCAGATATCAAAACTGCAAGAGTACTTTATGGATATAGTGGAACAGGTACTGCAAGTGGAACTGCAGTATACTTAGATATTGAATTTAATAAAGAAGGAAAAGAAAAATTTAAAAATATAAGTGAAACATATAAAACAACTCAAAACACTACAACTGAAAATACAACAGAAAACACAACAGAGAATACTACATCAGAAGATACTTCAGATGCAACGCAAAAAGAGATAACTATGAAAATAGATGATGAAAACATAATGACTACAAGCTTTGATGAAGTCATAGAAAATGGAAGATTACAATTATCAATTGGACAACCAACAACTGATAACGATACATTACAAAATTATATTCAAGAGGCTTCGAGCACAGCATTAGTATTAGATACAGGAGAAATTCCAATAAGATATGAAGTTACAGACAATGAGTATGTGTATACAGATATAACAGATAATGAAATACAAATTTTAATATATGTTGTATTAGCAATAACAGTAGTTGCATTGTTAGTATTAATAATTAGATATAAAGCAAATGGAGCAATTGGGGCAATTGGATATATTGGCTTAATATCATTACTTTTAATAATAATTAGATATGCAAATGTTGCACTTTCATTAGAAGGAATATTTGGAATTATAGCAGTATTAATTATAAATTACATTTTTACAAATAAACTATTAGCTAGGTTAAATAAGATTGATAAAACAGACAAAAAGAATATCTCTATAAATATTTCAAAAGCAAATCGTGAAGTATATAAAGATTTCTTTATAAAATTAATACCAGTAATAATAATAGTTATAACCTTCATTCTTATGGATTGGGTTCCTATCAGTAGCTTTGGAATGACAATGTTCTGGGGAATAATCTTAATAGCTGCATATAACTACATTGTAACATATAGTCTAATAAAAATTAATGCAGATACTAAGAAAGGAGGCAACAAAAAAGATGAAAAAGATAAGCAATAAAATAAAAGTACTAATAATTGTAATAATAATATTATTAATCGCTGGAATAGCGGTAGTTGCAACAAAAGGATTTAACGTTGGATTAAAATATAATGAAACTAAAAAGGTAGAAATAGAAATTGGCAAAGATTTTGAAAACTCAGACATAAAGAAAATAACAAATGAAGTATTGTCAAATCAACCAACTATAATACAAAAATCACAATTAAACCAAAATGATGTAACAATTATGGCAAAAGAAATAACAGATGAACAAAAAACAAATTTGGTTAGTAAGATAAATGAAAAATATGGAACAGAGATAAATGCAGATGATGTACAGGTTCAACTAGTTCCTCATGCTAGATTACGTGATTTAGTAAAACCTTATATATTGCCTTTTGCTATTGCAACAGTAATAATAGTTATTTATGCTGCAATAAGATTCCACAAACTAGGAGCAATAAAAACGGCAATAAAAACAATATTTTTCTTAATATTAACACAAGGCGTATTAGCAAGTATTATTGCTATAATAAGATTGCCTATAGGAAGGACAACAATGATTTTAGTAATTGCAGTCTATATGTTAACGGCAACAGGCCTAATTTGCAATTGGGAAAAGAAATTAAAACAAAAAAAACAAGAAAGTGATATAAAAAATGCTTGACAAAAGCAGTAAAAATATAGTATAATGTTTACGTTACAAGAAGAAGCAAAAAGTTTCTCACCTTATCGAAAAGAAAAAGGTTAAAAATAAGTAATATAAGCATTATGCTATATTTTTATTTGACTTGTAACAAAAGTCAAATTTTTTTTTGGAGGTGTTTTTCATAAAACAAGAATTACCAATTAATAGGCAAATAAGAGCAAAAGAAGTTCAACTTATTGCAGAAACTGGAGAAAAGCTAGGAGTGGTAGCTTTAAATGTTGCAATAGAAAAAGCAGAAGAAAAAAATTTAGATTTAGTATTAGTTTCACCTAATGCAAATCCGCCTGTCTGCAAAATTATGAACTATGGAAAGTACAAATTTGAACAAGCAAAAAAAGAAAAAGAAGCAAAGAAAAAGCAAAAAGTGCTTGAAATTAAAGAAATAAGAGTAACTCCTAATATTGAAGAGCATGACTTTGGTTTTAAATGCAAAAATGCAAGAAAATTTCTTCAAGATGGAAACAAAGTAAAAATAACAGTTAGATTTAGAGGAAGAGAAGTCAACAATTCAAGAGCAGGAGAAGTAGTGCTTGAAAAATTTATTAATGAATTAGAAGATATTGCAATAGTAGAAAAAGCGCCAAAACTAGAAGGAAGAAATATGTTTACTATATTAGCTAAAAAAGCAAATATATAGATAAAACTAATAAATAACAGAAAGGAGTTTGTCATTATGCCAAAATTAAAAACAAACAAAGCTGCTAAAAAAAGATATTCATTAACAGCTACAGGAAAAGTAAAAAGAACAAAATCTAACAGAAGACATCTATTAGCAAATAAAACAAAAAGACAAAAAAGAACAGGAAGAAATCAAAGCGCTTATGCTGATAAAACCTGTGAAAATACAATTAAAAAATTATTACCTTATGGCAATTAATTTAAAAATTTGAGAACAAGTAAGGAAGGTGATTTAGGATGGCAAGAGTAAAAACAGCTAGAATAACAAGAAAAAAACATAAAAAAGTAATAAAACAAGCAAAAGGCTATTATGGTGCAAAAAGTTATAGATTTAGAACAGCAAGACAAGCAGTTATGAAATCTTTATCTTATGCATATACAGGAAGAAAAGATAAAAAGAGCAATTTCAGAAAATTATGGATAGCAAGAATTAATGCTGCTGCAAGAATGAATGGAACTACATATAGTAAAATGATAGCAGGATTAAAAAAAGCAAATGTTACGATCAATAGAAAAATGTTAGCTGAAATAGCAGTATCAGATCCAACAGCATTTACAAAAATTGCAGAAATAGCAAAAAACGCATAAAAAAATGAACTTTGGGGACGTTCCTTAAAGTTCATTTTTAGTTTTCCTTTAAATTCATGGATTTTTTGCATTCTTAACAAATGAACTTTAGGGACGTTCTTTAAAGTTCACTTTCTTCATCAACAAATTTTACCAAAGTTGACCTTTAAGAGATGGTTTTTAAAGTTCAAATTTTCCTGTATTTATAGAAATCTTATTAATGATATATGTGATTATTCTAGGAGTATGTTCGAATGTGAATTAGACTCGCTTAGAACTTCTTTATTAATTTTGTGGAAAGAGTTCAAAAACTTGTTTTTGGAAGGGAGCCACAAAATTAATTTAGAAGTTCTTGATGAGGATAATGAACCGAGAACACTACTAGAATAATTACATATATCTTTATAAGAATTTTTTTATAAATTTATAAAATTTCAAAAATGAACTTTAAGGAACGTCCCCAAAGTTCAAGATGTTTTTTTCCTCCGTCCCCAAAAACACCCAAAGTTCATTTTTTGATTTTTGGCTTTGAAATTAGTGCTGCTATATAGCCGAAAAATACGGCTGCGGCTATGCCACCGGCAGCAGCTTTTACGCCACCTGTAAAAGCGCCAACTAGGCCAGATTCTTTTACGGCTTCTATAGCGCCTTTGGCTAAGTTATAACCAAAGCCTGTTAGAGGAACTGTAGCGCCTGCACCTGCAAAGTCTACTAAGTATTGATATATGCCTAATCCGCCGAGAATACAACCGACTGTTACGTAAATTACGAGTATTTTGGCAGGGGTGAGTTTGGTTTTGTCAATTAATATTTGACCAATAACACAGAGTATTCCTGCTACTACAAAGCATTTTAATAATATTTGCCAGTCAAAAACGTTTGCCCAATTTATATCCATAAGATTTTGAGACTCCTTTCTTTAATTTTCCTATACATATATGATTAAATTTCGATACTAACTGCATGTGCAATGCCAGGGATACTTTCGCCTTGCTGTGAACTTGTGGAGTTCATTAAAGCTCCTGTAGCGATAAGCAAAATTTTTTTTACTTTTCTGGATTTTAGTTCTTTGAAAAGGTAGCCGGAAAATACTGTGCCTATACATGCACAGCCACTTCCGCCACTGTGAGTGTCTTGTTTTTCTTTATCAAATATAAGTACGCCACAATCATTATAATTAGATTTTATGTTGTATCCTTGAGATTTTGCAATATCTATTGCGATATCTTTACCAACATATCCTAGGTCTCCACTAATAATTAAATCATAATAATTAGGACTTCTACCAGTGTCAACAAAGTGGGATATTAGAGTATCGGCAAAAGCTGGGGCCATAGCAGCTCCCATGTTATTTGCATCTTTTATACCTAAATCTACAATTTTGCCAATAGTAATATTGGTTATATAAGGCCCAGAGCCTGACCTAGAAAGCATGGCAGCGCCACTACCTGTAACTGTCCACTGGCTGGTTGGAGTTCGTTGGTTGCCAAGCTCTAGCGGAAAGCGAAATTGTTTTTCTGCACTACAAAAATGACTAGAAGTAGCACAAAGTACGTTTTCTGCAAAACTTTCTGCACAAATAGAACCAAGGCAAAGACCTTCTACAAAAGTAGAACAAGCACCAAAAATTCCGAAAAAAGGAATATTGGAATCACGTAATCCAAAGCTAGAAGAAATACATTGATTTAGCAAATCTCCAGCAAAAATACAATCAATTTTATCAAAAGGTATTCCGGATTTTGCAACTAATAAATTAATATTTTCTTTTAGAATTTTGCTTTCAGCTTTTTCCCAAGTCTTTTCACCATAAAATTCATCTTCTAAAGTCTGATCAAAATATTTTGCAAGTGGCCCTTGAGCTTCTTTGGGACCAACTATAGAACTACATTCAAGAATGGTTGGGGGATTGTCAAAACTGACGGTTTGCTTACCTATTTTTTTCAAAAAATCATCTCCTATCTAAACAAGAACAATACTTTGAGTATTAAAAATCAAATAAACAATTCCTACTAATATCGAAGTAGAAATACCAAAAACTAACACTGGACCTGCTACAGTGAACATCTTTCCACCAACACCCATTACATAACCTTCAGATTTATATTCCATGGCAGGAGAAACTACTGAATTTGCAAAACCTGTAATAGGTATTAATGAGCCGGCTCCAGCAAATTTCCCAATTCTGTTAAATAAATTTAGTCCAGTTAAAAATGCTGAAATTCCTATCAATAGAATAGAAACAATTGTACTTGATATTTGAGTATCAAAACCACGTTCTTTACATATATTAAGAATAACTTGGCCAATTGTACAAATTAATCCGCCAACCCAAAATGCATTAAAACAATTTTTTAGTATGGGTGAATTTGGTGATTTCTTATCCACATAGTCCTGATAAATTTGCTTACTTTCAATAGGATTCATGTTAAAAACCTCCTTAACTATTTTTTCTATTTACATCAACGGTAAAACTAATGTCCAAATCTACAAAATATTCAGAAATTTTATCTCCATCAACATTTGCTCTTTGCTCTAAAACTTTGACCTCTGAGATATAATCAATAGTCTTAGATGTCTCAGCAACAGCCTTAACAATAGCGTCCTTCCATGAAATTGTAGAATAACCAGTTATAAATAAATGTTTTTTAATTTCCATATTAAAACCTCCAAAAAATCTTTTAAAAATATCATTTCCAAATTTGTGAAAATTATACACACATAAATGAACTTTTATGATAGAATGTAGAATATAAAAAAGAAAAGAGGAACAAACTATGATTGATAAACCACGAGAAATAGCATTAAAAACATTATATGAAATTGATAAAAATGGAGCTTATTCTAATATTGCACTTGATGAACAAATAAAGCAAAACAAAAAAATATTAAGTAACAAAGATATTGGATTTATTTCTGAAATAGTATATGGGACAACAACTTGGAGATTGACATTAGATAGTATTATAGAAAAACATTCAAACTTAAAATTGAAAAAAATTTCAACTTGGATTTTAAATATATTACGAATGGGAACATATCAAATAGTGTTTTTAGACAAAGTACCAAAATCTGCTGCAGTGAATGAAAGTGTAAACTTAGCTAAAAGATATGGCCATAAATCTAGTAGCAATTTCGTAAATGCAGTACTTAGAAAAGTAGAGAAGAAAGACTTTGAAGATTTTGAAAAAATAGAAAATAATTTAGAAAGAATTTCTAAATGTAATTCAATGCCACAGTGGATTATAGAACAACTATTAGATGATGGCAATGATATAGAAAAAGTAGAGAGTATTTGCAAAGCTTCAAATTATAAACCTAAAATATTTATAAGAGTAAATAGACTAAAAGACAAAAAAGAAAATGTAAAAGCAAAATTAAATGAATATGGAATAAATGCGCAAGAGGCAGAACTTCCAGACTTCTTAGCATTAGAAAAAATTAATGATATAAAAAATATGAAAGAATTTAAAGAAGGAAAATTTACAGTACAAGATGAGGGAGCAGGTTTAATACCTTTAGTTTTAAATCCAAAAGAAAATGAAACTATATTAGACGCATGCAGTAGTCCAGGAGGAAAAACAACTTATATTGCAGAACTGATGAATAATAAAGGAAAAATAGTTGCTTGGGATATACATGAACATAGAGTGAAACTTGTTGAAGAAAATGCTAAAAGACTAGGGATACACATAATAGAAGCTGAATTGCAAGATGCTACACAATATTTGGAAAAGTATAAAAATTATTTTGACAAAATTCTATTGGATGTGCCATGTTTAGGAATAGGTGTTTTAAAAAGAAAACCTGACATAAAATGGCAAAGAAAAAAAGAGGATATTGATGAAATAACACAAATACAAAATAAAATATTAGAAAATTGTTCAAAGTATTTAAAGAAAAATGGGGAATTAGTGTATTCAACATGTAGTATTTTTAAGAAAGAAAATGAAGGAATAATATCAAAATTTTTAGAAAAAAATAAAAATTTTGAAATTGAAAAAATAGAAAAAAATCTTTCAAATTATTTCGACAAATTTATAGAAAAAAACAAGTTTTTTGAAATTTATCAAAATGAAAAAACAGACGGATTTTTTATCTGTAAATTGCAAAAAATCAAAGAATAAACCAAATATTACAAAAATATTACGCTTGTATTACGTTTTTATTAAACCTATTGACATTTGGACATAAAATTATAAAATATATATATCTGAGAACGAATGCAAAAGAAGAAAAAAATAGCATATTACAAAAAAAATACAAGTATGTTTTTACGAAAAAAGTAAAACATATAAATAGATTAAGTAAAAGGAGAAAAAAATGGCTAATACAAAATGTCTAGGACTATATATTGAAGAACATTTAATTAAATATGCAAAGGTTTCTAAAGATCATGACAAATTAAAAGTAGAATCATTTGGTATAAAATTTTACGATAAACTAGGGAAAGCTATAGACCAAGTAATTCAAGAAACTTATAGTCAAAAAACGCCTATAAGTATTAACTTGTCTGAAGAAATGTACAATTATTTCAATATGTTTTCCTTATTAACAAAAACTGATTTACAAAAAGCTATCAAAACAGAGTTTGATGCTTTATGTACTGATAAGGGATATAACCCAAATGTATTTGAAAGCAGATATGCTGTAGTACAAAACCTAGAAGACAGGCAAAAAGTCAGAGTAATACATGTTGCAGAAAATAAAATAGAATTAAATAGAAGAATGCAACAATTTAATGATTATAAATTAGTGAATGTTTCTCCTATATCTATTGCTATACCTAACTTAATTGATACAAGCAAAAAAGAAAACTCAATAATTGTAAATATAGAAGATAAAACAACACTAACAACAATACTTGAAAATAAAGTGTATGACATAACAGTATTAGATGAAGGAAGCGCAGATTTCTTAACAAAAATAAATCTTAAAGAAAATTCTTATTCAAAATCTTATGAAATTTGTAAAAACACAACAATATATACTTCTGAGGGAAAAGAATTAGAAACAGGAGATACAGCTTACCTAGAGGATATAATGCCAACACTTTATAATATTGTGGGCGAAGTTAGAAAAACAATTAATACAGCAGCGCAAAAAATCGACAAAATATATATAACTGGAACAGCTGCATTAATAAACAATATAGATTTATACTTCCAAGAGTACTTAAATGATTATAAATGTGAAATATTAAAGCCATATTTCATAAGTAACAGTAGTGAAATTAGTTTAAAAGATTATATAGAAGTCAACAGTGCTATTGCATTAGCAACAATGGGCTTAGGACTAGGCGTAACAGGAATGAACTTCAAAGAGTTATCATTCTTTGAAAAACTTCCTGATTGGTTAAAAATAGATGTCAGCCCAGACAAAACTCCACAAGAAAAGAAAAAATCAGGAGGACTTTTAACATTTGACTTAGGACAAAAATTGGATAGAACAGAAGTAAGCTTAATAAGAGTAGCTGTTGCATTGTTCTTACTTGTGGTTATATACAGCGTATTTTCAGGATTGCTAACTAGCCAAATTAAAAATAAAACAGATGAGGCACAAGAATCTATAGATTCTACTACAGCGCAAATTGATTTAGCAAAAGCTGACACAAGAGAAATAAGTAGCAGAATTGATGATTATAGTAGCATAATAGAAAAATTAGAAAGTGCAAATGAAAGAGCAACAGATAGCAGTAAAACTAGAAATGCAATTCCAAACTTGTTAAATCAAATAATGTCAATAATTCCTGAAGGAGTACAAATAACTTCTATAGAGAATACAACAGAGTCACATATAGTTATTAATGCACAATCTGATAAATATGAGCAATTAGGTTATTTTAAAGCTAAATTGGCTTCAGACCAAATATTGCTAAATGTAGAATCTACTCAAGGACAAAAGAGTGGTTCTGTAGTTACAGTAACGATTGAAGGAGATTTGCCATGAAAAAATTATTGATTTTAATTTTAATTGTTTTATTGTTAGCACTTACTATTTTTATTATGATAAGTGGCTTTAGTGTAGGCAATATAGATATACTTGGAATAAAAGGAATACAAAATGCTAGCGCAAACTTGGACAGTAAAATACAAGAAGCAAGCAAACTTGCAGAAACAGACTATAAGAAAGCTATTAATGATGTAGAAGATAATGCTAAAAAATTAGAACAAACAAAACAAGAATATGATGAAATGACAGCAAACAACCCAGATGCTGACACACAAATTATAAATCAGATGCAAAAATATAATATTGAATCTTTATGGGTAAAACTAGGTAATCATGCAAAAAGTGAAGGCGTAACAATGAAAATGGATGTCTCAGCCGGAAACAGCGCAGGCTTGACTGATAAAGATGATTACAGATATTATGATTTGAATTTCACAGTAAATGGTAGCTATATTTCAATTGTAGATTTTATTTCAGACATTGAAAATGATAGCACATTAGGATTTAAAATAGAACAATTTAAAATGTCACCTGGTAGCTCAACATCTAATTTGCAATCAACATTCGTATGCAAGAATATAGCAATTAATAATGAGGGATTTGAAGCAACAGCAGTAACAACAGATTCAGATCAAAATACAACAGACGAAAATGCAACAGATGGAAACACTACAGATGAAAATACTACAAATACAACTAATACTACATCAGATAGCAATACAGATTCAAGTGATGGCTCAGTTACAGTAAGGACAAATTAAAAGAAAGGATTGAAAGAATATGGCTAAATCAGTTGTAAAGGAAATAATAATTGCATTATTACTATGCTTGGCTATAATATTAGTATTAGGAATTTTACTATATGAATATGCACCAATGTCAAAAACAATTCCTAACCCAGTTTCTTACCAGAGACCTCAAGAGGTTCAAGAGGAATTGGCTTCAAGTGATAATATTGATGAAAGCAAAGTGATAATGACTTATGAGGTAGATTCGTCAGATTTAAACAGCTATGAAAGGACACAAGATTATGTTCCAGGAAAAGCTAATCCATTTTCATCTTATGTAACTTCAGGAACAGATACAAATGGTAGCGGTTCTTCAAATGGAGGAAGTACAAATTCAGGCTCTAATTCAAGTTCAGGTTCAGGCTCAAACACTGGCTCATCAAGCTCTGATGGTTCTTCTAACACAAGCGGAGGACATTACTTCAAAGACAAGGGAACGAAATAATTAAATTGTAGTTATTAACGTTATATTTATAATTATATAAATATAAAACAAATAGATAAATCAAAAGAAAAAGGAGGAGAGACCAAATGAAAAATCAAAAAGGTATTACTTTAATTGCATTAGTTATTACAATTATAGTATTGTTAATTTTAGCAGGTGTATCAATAGCAATGCTAACAGGTCAAAATGGAATTTTGACACAAGCACAAAATGCTAGTGAAGCAACAATAAAAGGAGAAGCAGAAGAAGCTGTAAAATTAGCACTTAATACGATAACAACAAATAACAGTGCTCAAACAGCAGGAGTAAATTATAATACAACAAATTCAATAACAGCTCTGACAACTCCAACAGCTGAAAATGTTGCTAAAGTTATAAAAAACAATAATACTTCTTGTTATGTTGCAATACCAACTGGAACAAATACAGATAGTGCTTCTGGTGCTACAGGAATAACTATATATTATAGAAATAATAAATCAGCTAATAAAGAAGTGGCTGTAACAGTAGCTAATGGAATTGTAACAGGTTCGACAGTAGGAAATGTTGCAACTGGAGCAACAGAAATTACAGAATAATAATAATTCATAGGAGGAAATTAAAATGTTAAACAAAGAAAAAGGTATTACTTTAATTGCATTAGTTATTACAATTATAGTATTGTTAATTTTAGCAGGTGTATCAATAGCAATG
>CALXJQ010000005.1 GCA_944388665.1 uncultured Clostridia bacterium | reverse complement strand
ATGCAAAAAAGCAAAGTTGAAATTGCCAAGAAAATGCTTGAAAATAAAATGGACATAGACACTATAATAAAATTAACCGGACTAGCACGAGAAGAAATAGAAAAATTATTGAATTAAAATTTTGGGGACACCCTTTAACACAAATGTGCCAAAAAGGGACGTCCCCAAAGTTCATTATATCCATTCTCTAAATTTTCTGATATAGTATTTTTTAGCTATAAGTGCAACTATACAGAATAGTATTGGTACTCCAATGATTATTGACATATATTCTAGTGGAATTGGCACTAGTCCTATCATTTGGCCCAAGGCAGTGAATGGCAATGCAACTGAAACTATGCTAAGCAATATTGATGAGAAGTATACTACTGGGCTGGCATTGCTTTGTACGAATGGTATTTTTGCTGTTCTTATTATGTGCATTCCAAATAGGTTTTCTACGTTTCCGTAGGCAAACCAAATTGTTTGGAATAGTGCAGCTTCACGAACGCCAAATATGAACCACAAGCAAGCGAATACTATCATGTCAAAGCATGAGCTTAGTGGCCCCATGAAGAACATGAATTGTTTTAGGCTTTTCATGTCCCATTTTTTAGGGCGTGTTAGATATTCGTCGTCTACATTGTCAAATGGCATTGTTAGTTGACCAAAGTCATATAATAGTCCTTGCACTAATAGTTGGATAGGCGTTATTGGTAAGAATGGTAAGAATATGCTTGCTATAATTACTGAGGTTACTTCTCCAAAGTTGAAGCTTATTGCCATTTTGATGTATTTCATCAAGTTGGCAAATGCACGCCTGCCTTCTTTTACACCAGCAAGTAATACATTTAGGTCTTTTTCTAGCAAAATGATATCTGCTGATTCTTTGGCAATATCTACTGCTGTGTCTACTGAAATTCCAACATCTGAGCTACTAAGTGATGGGCTATCGTTTATTCCATCTCCCATATATCCAACTACATTACCTGATTCTCTTAATACTTGCACTATTCTCGTTTTTTGTATTGGTGATAGCTTTACGAATATATTATTTTTTCTTAATAACCTAGAAAGCGCCATATCAGATAATTTGTCTATTTCCCCACCTGTAACTATTTTTTTAGAAGTTATTCCTACTTTATTACAGATGCAACGCGTTACTTCTGCATTATCACCTGTAAGCACCATAACACGTATATGTGCTTTTCTTAGACCTTTTATAGATTCCTTTGCGCTCTCTTTTGGTGGGTCTAAGAAACCTATAAATCCTATTAATGTCATTTCTTTTTCGTCACTAACTTCAAAGTCTGTTCTTTCTGTCTCATCGTCTTTTTTACAAACGGCAATAACCCTTAGGCCATTTTTGTTTAAGTCTCTGCTGATTTTTAATACATTATCTTTTATTGCTTTTGTGATAGGTGTAATTTCGCCCTTGTAGTCTACTTTTGTGCAGATGCTTAATATTTCTTCAACAGCACCTTTGGTAACTATTTCTTTATGCTTGCCATCAGCTGTAATTACTACGGATAGACGCCTTCTGCTAAAATCAAATGGAATTTCATCTACTAGCTTAAATTGATTTTTAAAATCTGCCAATCCGTTCTCTTCTGCCCTTTTTACAACGGCTTCATCTATATTCCCCATTAATCCAGCTTGAAAGCTTGAGTTAAGATATGCATATTTCAAAATTCGTATATCTTCTGCACCGTGTATATCTAAATATTTTTCTAGTACAATCTTGTCCTCTGTTAGCGTTCCGGTTTTATCTGTACACAAAATATTCATTGCGCCAAAACTTTGTATAGAATCTAGCGATTTTACAATAGTCTTTTTCTTTGACATTCTTACTGCGCCTTTTGACAAATTAGATGATAAAATTACTGGCAATAATAATGGCGTTATTCCTATTGCAATTGCCACTGCAAATGTAAATGATAAAATAACTTCATGCTTCCATACATTTATTATAAATACCAGTGGTATAAGCACTAGCATAAACCTTATTAACAATCTACTTACATTTTTAATTCCCTTTTGGAAGGCCGTTTCTGGCTTTTTGTTTAATGTGTGTGCTACTTTACCAAAATAAGTAGAGTCAGCTGTCTTAATAACAATTCCTTTTGCAGATCCGCTTACAACATTTGTACCCATAAAACAGATGCTATCAAAATCCGTAAGACCCTCTATTTCGCTCAACTTTAGCTCCATCTCTTCAGTTTTCTTTACACTGTCAGACTCGCCCGTCAGTGCAGATTGGCCTACATACAAGTACCTTGCTTCAATAATTCTCAAATCCGCAGGAACCATGCTACCTGCAGACAAAATAACCACATCGCCTAAAACAACATCTTTTATAGGAATATTTACTTGCTTGCCATCCCTTATAACCGTTGTTGTAGTGGCAACTAACTCCTTTAGCTTTTCTGCCGCTTTGTTAGACCTAAACTCCTCTATAAAATCTAGCAAAGTGCTAACAATAACCAAAATAGCAATAACAATCACACTGCTATAATTGGGCGGGCTCGACAAATACACATCTGTGTAATATAATACAAATGCAATACCAATTAAAATACAATTAAATGGCGTAAAAAGACTCTCTACAAAATAATTGTACCACTTCTTTGGCTTATTCTGCTTTACCTCATTTGTACCATATTTGTTCAGTCTCTCTTGCGCCTTTGCTTCGCTTAAGCCCTCTGGGCTAACTTTGTATTGTTTTAGAAATTCCTCTTTAGGTAGAGTTCCTTCTTTTCCATAAAGTTTCACAACATCAATCTCTTCCATAAATTTCATCTCCTGTACATTGAACTTTGGGGACGTTCCTTAAATTTCACTTTTTCAATTCGAATTTAGCACATTTTGTCTCACACTTTCAGCAATTTTGTGCCAAAAAGGTGCGTCCCAAATGGCACAAAATTATTTTACCATATTTAATATATCGTTTCAAGCTTTATTTATTTTTAAGTCCAGAAGATGATAATGCCGCTTATTTGCAATCTTTATTTATTTTTTACTCTTAATACTCTTAAAGCATTAAGTACTGCAATTACTGAAACACCAACGTCTGCGAAGACTGCCTGCCACAATGTTGAAATTCCAAATGCACTTAAAATTAGTACTAAGATTTTTACTCCTATTGCGAAAATTATGTTTTCTTTAACTATTCTCATTGTTCTTTTTGACAAATTTATTGCCTTACTTATTTTAGAAGTTTCATCAGTCATAATTACTATGTCTGCTGCCTCTATTGCTGCATCTGAGCCAAGGCCACCCATTGCAATTCCTATATCTGCTAGTGCAAGCACTGGCGCATCATTGATGCCATCGCCTACGAAAGCCAACTTGCCTTTTTCGCTTTTGGTTTTCATTAATTCTTCTACTTTTTCAACTTTGCCGTCAGGCAATAGCTCTGCATATACCTTGTTTATTCCGAGCTGTTTTGCAACTGCTTCTCCAACTTCTTTTCTATCACCAGTTAGCATTACTATTTGATTGATTTTGTTTTTCTTTAGGCTTTGAATTGCTGTGGCTGAGTCATCTTTTATTTTATCTGCAATTAATATATATCCAGCATAAACGCCATCTATTGCTATATATAAAATGGTTCCTATATCATTTGTTTTTGTAAAGTCTATATGTTTTTCTTTCATTAACTTTTCGTTTCCTACTAATGCGTCCTTTTTATCAATTTGAGCCATAATTCCTAAACCAGGTAATTCTTGGGTTTTTATTATTTTGCTTTCATCTATAGCATTGTTGTATGCTTCCTTTAGTGACTTAGAAATTGGGTGGTTAGAATAATTTTCTGCATATACTGCGATTTTTAGTAGTTCATCTTTTGAAATGCCTACAGGGCTAACCTTTTGCACTTCGAAAACTCCCTTTGTTAAAGTTCCTGTTTTATCAAAAACAACTATTTCCGTATCTGCTAGAGCTTCCAAATAATTGCTTCCTTTTATTAGTACACCTATTTTAGAGGCTCCCCCTATTCCTCCAAAAAAGCTTAGAGGTATTGAAATTACTAGTGCACAAGGGCAAGAAACAACTAAAAATGATAAAGCTCTGTAAATCCAATCTGAAAATGTTGCACCTTCAATAATTAAAGGAGGAATAATCGCAAGTAGTAACGCAATAATTACAACTGTTGGCGTATAGTATTTTGAAAATTTAGTTATAAAGTTCTCAGATTTAGACTTTTTGTTACTTGCATTTTCTACTAAATCTAAAATCTTACTTACTGTTGATTCTCCAAAAGCCTTTGTCACTTCGACTTTTATTAATCCTTCTATATTGATACATCCACTTAGAACTTCATCGCCTTCTTTTGCATCCCTTGGCAAAGTTTCGCCAGTTAATGCCTTCGTATCAAGCGAAGTCTTTCCCTCTACAATTTTTCCATCTAGTGGTACTTTTTCACCTGGTTTTATAACTATAGTGTCTCCTATATTTACTTCATTTGGATTTACCTTCTCTATTTTTCCATCTCTTATAACATTTGCAAAATCTGGCCTTATATCCATCAAGCTTGAAATTGACTTTCTAGACTTATCAACTGCATAGTCTTGAAAGAATTCCCCTACTTGATAAAATAGCATTACTGCAACAGCCTCTGGGAACTCTCCAATTGCAAAAGCTCCAATAGTTGCTACTGACATAAGAAAATTCTCATCAAAAATTTCTCCTTTAAAAATGTTCTCTATGGCCTCTTTCAAAATTTCTAGTCCTACAATCAAATAACTTACAATAAATATAACATCATTTATCAATTCATTACTAAAATTTACCGTTAGCGCTATTACAAATAATACAAGTGCAATCACAATCCTCAACGCCTTCGTCTTCATAACTTTCACTTTCCTTTCTTATTTTAATATCATAAATTTTTTTGGCTTTTGCATAGTCAAAGTTTTTCGTTATTTACTTTATTTTCTGTGTTCTATGTGTTCTATTCCTACCTCAAAAACTCTCTTAATATGGTCATCGTCAAGCATATAATACACCTCTTTGCCTTCTCTCCTACACTTTACAATTCCAGACCTTCTTAATGTGCCTAACTGATGTGATATAGATGACTTGCTCATTCCTAGCACATTTGCTATATCACACACACACATCTCATTTTGGTCAAGTGCAAATAAAATCTTAGTCCTCGTAGAATCTCCTATAATCTTAAAAAATTCAGCCAGTTTATTAAACGTATCTGCATCTGGCATTTTATTCATTGTATCATCTACAATATCTTGATGTATGATATTGCAATCACATATAAACTCGTTTCTTGACATTAAATCGCCCCCATTTTTGTTCACTTCTATCGTTTTGGTTGAACTGTTATTCAACTATTAAATATATTATAGTTGAATCTATATTCAATTGTCAAGTACTTTTTTTAATTTTTTGAACTTTGGGGACGTTCCTTAAAGTTCATTTTTGTATAAATTGTAGAAAAACTGGAAAAATTATTTTTAACGTGATATACTTTGTTTGATAATTTTTAAGGGAGGAATGATTTATATGGAAAAAGATTTATCTAAAAAGTTGTTTAATGTAAAAACTACCGGTTGGGAAAGTGTTACAGATCAAGAGAGAGCAAGAATTTTTGAGGTTTCCAAAAATTATATTGATTTTTTAAATAAATCAAAGACTGAGCGTGAGTTTATTAAGTCTGCTAAAGAGCTTGCAGATAATCATGGATTCAAAGATATTAATGATTGTGAGTCTTTGAAGGTAGGTGACAAGGTTTATTTTGTTAATAGAGGAAAGAGTATGTATTTGGCTGTAATTGGCGAAAATTCAGTTGAGAATGGGGTACACATTATTGGTTCTCACGTAGATTCTCCAAGGCTAGATTTAAAGCCAAATCCTCTTTGTGAGGACACAGGCCTTGCTTATTTTAAGACACATTATTATGGTGGAATTAAGAAGTATCAGTGGACAACTATTCCGCTTGCTATTCATGGTGTTATTGTGAAGACTAACGGCGAAAAGATTGAGGTAAATATTGGCGAGAAGGAAGATGACCCTATTTTTACAATTACTGATTTGTTGCCTCATTTGGCTCAAGCTCAAATGGAAAAAAAGTTAAAGGATGGCATTGATGGTGAAGATTTGATGCTTTTAATTGGCAGTATGCCTTATGTTGAGAATGGAGCATCTGACGGTGATGATAATAAGGCTGTTGCTGAAAAGGTAAAACTTAATATTCTTAATTTGCTAAATAAGGCTTATGGCATTACTGAAGCTGATTTTATGAGCGCCGAGCTTGAACTTGTTCCTGCTTTTAAGGCTAGAAGTATGGGCTTTGACGAGAGCATGGTTGCTGCTTATGGTCAAGATGACAAAGTATGTGCATATACTTCACTTGCCGCTATGATGGAGCTTGAGAATGTTAAAAATACTGCTGTTTGCATCTTGTCTGATAAGGAAGAAATTGGAAGCATGGGAAATACGGGCATGGAGTCTCATACATTTGATTATTTTATGTCTGAGCTTTTGAATAAACTTGGTATTAATAGGTCAAACTTGCTTGACAAGGTATTCTGTTACTCAAAAATGCTTTCTTCTGACGTTGATGCTGGATTCGACCCAATTTATGCTTCAGTTTCAGACAGAACAAACGCTGGATACATCGGCAAAGGCATCAGCTTAAATAAATACACTGGTGCGCGTGGCAAGTCTAGTGCATCTGATGCAAATGCTGAGTACGTTGCTTGGATACGCAATATATTAGAGTCTAACAGCATAAAATATCAAATTGCTGAGCTTGGAAAAGTTGACGTTGGTGGTGGTGGCACCATCGCTTACATCTTAGCAAATAAGGGTGTTGATGTAATTGACTGCGGAGTTCCACTTTTATCAATGCACTCTCCTTATGAAGTTACTAGTAAATTCGATATTTACTCTGCATATAAGACATATAAAGCATTTTGGAATGCATAAACTTTGGGGAACAACCCCAAAGTTCACTTAAATATTAAAAAACGTAGACTATATAGGACATTTAATATTATAGGGAGATGTTTTTGTGGAAAATGTTAAAGAGAGAGATTTATCAATAGATGTACTAAGATGTTTAGGTATTTTACTAATTATATTAGCACATTGTGGTGCGCCTACTTTACTGGATGAATTAAGAAATTTTGATGTTATTTTGTTGGTTATTCTTTCTGGAATTGTCTCTGTAAAGTCGTATAACAGAAGCAAGAGCGGCTTTAAGTATATTAAAAAGAGATTAATCAGATTAATTGTACCAACATATATCTTTTTGACAATTCTTTTTATAATAGATAGATTCCTTGCTCCATATAGTAAAGATCTTGATTTGAGTTGGGAGACTATTTTTTCTACATATACACTTACCACTGGAATAGGATATGTGTGGATTATACGAGTTTATATTTTATGTGCTATTTCTGTTTTGTTTTTAATGAATATAAAGAGATTCAAAAAAACTACTATTTTTGTGTTATTTTTGATATATGAAGTACTATTTTATACAATAGGAAATGCTAATGGCTTTTTGGAATATGGCATATATTATTTGATACCTTATGGATTTTTATGTACATATATTGGGATGGAACTAGCAAACTGGGATAATAAGAAGCTTATTAAAATTATGCTAATTTTTTTGTTGATTTTTGCTATTATGTTTGCATGCTTTTACATTGCTAAAAATCAATTTGTGAAAATAAGTGACTATAAGTATCCTGCAAGGCTTTATTATTTAAGCTATGGAATAGGAATATCTTTGCTTTTATATTATCTAATTAATAGAAAGAATATTTTTAACGTAAAGGAAAGGTTGAATAATAAGTTGATATTGTTTATAGGACAACATACAATGTGGATTTATTTGTGGCACATTTTATATCTTAATGTTTTTGCTTTTGTAAAGTTTGATGTAAAGTGGTATGAGAAGTATGTTTTTCTAGTTGTTATGGCAATATTGACTACATACATTCAAAGTAAAATAGTGCAAAAGTTGCATGTTAAAAATAAAAATGTTAAATTTATTTTTGATAGTTAGTGAACTTTAAGGAACGTCCCCAAAGTTCAAAATTTTTTTGTATGTTCGACAATTTTCGATTGAAATTGCGTTTTTTCTTTGCTATACTACATTTTATACCAAAGAAAAGGAGGCGATTTTTATGAATCAAATTGGTGTGGTTACTGTTGATGTTTTCAAGACGGCTGATAATGAAATTCGTTTTGAGGTCCATACTGATAATGAAGATGTTTTACCTGTTTCTTATGTTATAGAAGATACATTAAAGAAATACTAGATTGACTATTAAAGTTAATCTAGTATTTCTTTATATGTTTTTGTGGGTATCTGGGCTTTTTATGTCTGGATAGATTTTTTCTTTATTTAGATGTTTTTTTCCTCCGTCCCCAAAAACATCTTTTATAGTACGTATTTTTTGATTAGTATGATTCCGCCAGCTATTGTGAATAGTATAACAAAGCCTAGTGTGAAGTAGATTCTTACTTGTCCTGTGCTGATTGATAGCATTACTGGGGCATCGTCTATGTCGTCTTCTCCTGGTTTTTTGTTGTTTGGTGTTGAGTCTTTGTCTGGTATGTCATAGTCGTTGTAATCGTCTGAGATTTCGGCTGTGTTTTCCATAAGTCCCATTGTGTCTTCTCCATTTATCCAAGTAAGCACTACGTCGATGTCTGCATATTCGCCTGGTTGTAGTAGTTTGTCTGCTAGCAAGTTTGTTGATATCATGTTGTTTCCTAGGTCGGTCCAGCCTGGGTTGTCTTCAGCTACAAATTTTAGGCCTTGTGGAATGTAATCTGTTATTTCTGTTGCATATCCTGGTATTTCGCCTTCATTTGTTACTCTTATTGAGTATCTGAATTTTACTGTTGTACTATTTAATTTTTTTCTGTGTATTTCGACTTTTACTATTTGTTCTGGGTCATCATAAGGTTGATGTCCTGTTTCTGTTATTGTTTGATTTCCATCTTCTATTACTATTGCTTGTGTTACCCATTTTCTTAAAGCTAGGTCGAATGTTTTTACTACAACTTTTTCAAAGTCGTCGTCATCCTCTTGTCCTGGGATGTAGTCGCCGTGTTCGTCATCTTTGTATCCTGGTAAGTCGTCATCATCTGGTACGTCTACGTTGCCTTCGATTGAGTCTCTGTCTATTACTGGGTTTTTGTTTTCGTCCTCGTATTTTGTTATGTCTGCAATGTTTGTGATGTTTTGACTTGGTATTGCTTCATCTGTTACTCTACACATTATTGGCACTTCTTTGTATGATAATGTGATTGTTCCGTCATCTGCAGTTTGTGCACTTTGTATTAGCTCGTCAGCTAAATATGTTGTAGTTACTGTTCTGCCGTCTTCAGATGCGGTCCATCCATATTGTTTATTAAAGTCATTATCTACAAATTCTAAATATGGTGGTAGATGGTCTTGGATCTCTGCAGCGTATCCATCCATGTCTCCCTCATTATATACTCTTAGCATGTATACTACCATATCGCCTGTTTGTACTAGTACTGGCTCTTTTGTATGATTGTATATTGCTGTTGTTATCATATTGCCATTATCTCCTGTTGTATTTAATTTGCTTGTGTCAACTACTGGTTCTCTTGTGTATGAGCCGTCGTCATTTCTTAAATATTCGTCATCATCAACTTGATCGTCGTTGCTTACTGCTATGATGAATTTTCTTAGTGCTAAGTCAAATGATTGTAAGATTATATTGTCGTAATCTTCATCATCTTCGTATTTTACCCAGTCTTCAGGTTTTGAGTCTCTGTCATCTACTGGATTTCCTTCTTCATCAGAATCGTCTGATATTTCCGCTTCGTTTCTTATTACGCTTCCTGTAGTGTCATTTGAAATTACTTTGAATTTTACTGACACTTCTTTGTATGCAAGGTCTGCATCTGTTTTTGTTCCGTCATTTTGTCCAAATGCTGCAATCAAGTTTTCTCCTGGTGTTGTTTCGTTGTCTTTTGATAAGTAATTTGTCGAAATTTGTATTATCTTGTCACCAGATTCATCATATTGGAAGTTACCCCATAAATATCTTTGGTTGAATTCTATTGCTTCTTTTTCAGCATCTGTTAAATCTGGGTCATTTGCTAATTCGTCACCTTGTTTGTCTGACCACAAAAATTCTAGTCCTTCTGGTACATCTTCTGTAATTTCGCTTGCATAGCCATCTATTGTTCCTTCATTGTAGATTCTAAATGTATATGTTACTATGTCGCCTTTCTTTACTGGAACTGGGTCTTTGTTTAGGTTGTAATCTGCTGTTGTTACTAAATTTCCGCTTTCATCTATTGTGTTTAATTTGCTTGCGTCTATGCTTTCAATTCTTTCTGGCACATTTTGATTGTTTACTGCAACAATTCTCTTTATTAGTTTCAAGTCAAATGATTCTGGTTTTATTACTAATTTTTCGAAGTCATCATCATCTTGCTCTCCTCTATAATAGTTGTCTTTGTCTGTTAAGTCTGATTTGTTTCCTTCGTCACCTTTGTAGTCTTCCATGTTGTCTTTATCTACATCTGGTGTAGTTGATGGTTCTGAGTCTCTATCAGCTCCATCTTGATTTGTTATTACTGTGTTATCTTCATCAATTTCTTCTGATATCCATGCCACATTTGTTAAAACCTTATCTGAGCTTGTATCTGGCATTGCTGTAACTTCACATTCAATTTCTATTGTTTCAGAACTCAAGTTGCCTTCTGTATATGCTGGTAAATTGGTTGTGTCTCCTTCTTTTCTTTTTAATGTCAATCTGTTTGTATCTTCGTCATAGCTTTCTAATTCAAAGTTTCCGCTTACTACTCCCCTAAATTTCAATCCTGTTGGTAATTGGTCAACTATTTTAGTTGGTCTTCCTGCTTTTTCACCTTCGTTGTATACTGTAAGATTATAAGTTACTATATCTCCTGTTGAAACAAGTACTGGGTCTTTTTTATGTTTGTATGTTGCTGTTGTTCCTGATTCTAGCGTACTTTCGTCAATATTTGGTACTCTTGAGTCATCTCCTGCTAGTTCTTGTTCATTTACTTTTGTTATGTATTTTCTTAGTGCTAAGTCAAATCTTTTCTCTTTTACTCTTTGGTTAGGCATTACTAACTGAACTACTCCATTTTGAAGTGTTACTTCAGCCTCTCCTGCTGCATTTTCTGAATCTTCTAGTGGGTCTTGGCCGCTTGGAGCTGTTGTAGGGTCTATGCCATCTGATGCAGTAGCTGTAGCCATCGTTCCATCTGAATTTGCTAGATATGCGGTTTGTGCACTTTGACCATTGTTGCTTGTTCCGTCGGCTGTTGGCTGATTTGCACTTATTATTTTGATATGTGTTACTTCATAATTTCCATTTATTAATTCTTTAGTAAGTTCTATAGTAATTTCGCCAAATATTTTATTATAACCCTCTGGTGCTGTTAGCTCTTCAATTTTGATTGTGTCTGTTCCTGTTTCTGTAATGTTTATTCCATCTATTGTGATGTATCCATTCTCATCTGTTGTGGCTGTTTGTTCAGTTCCATCTGGCAATGTTATTTTAAATTGTGCACCTTCTAGTCTATGGCTTGTGTCATCTTTATCTACTTTTACTACTTGTAATTTATAGCTTCCTGTTTGCTTTTTATTTGCAACTACTAGTTTTATTACTCCCTCTTCGAAGTTAATTGTTGTGCCTTCTGGTAATGAGCTTTGTCCGTCATTTAATCCACTTACGTTAGTAATTACATATCTTCCATCTTGTAATTCTTTAGTTACATCTAAAGTTAATGTTCCTATTAATTTATTATATCCTGTAGGTGCTTGTGTTTCTTCTATTGTAATTCTGTCTGTTCCTTCCTCTGAAACTTGTATATCATTTATTGTAATTAGTCCATCTTCTCCTGTTACAAGGTCTCTTTGGCTTCCATCTGGTAATGTTATTTTAAATTGTGCTCCTGATAGTTTATTGCTTGTATTTCCACTTTCAACTTTTTCTAATTGTAATTGATAGTTTCCTGTGATTTTTTCATCTGGTACTGTTAGTTTTACTATGCCGTCTTCTACTACTGCACTAACACCTTCTGCTAACTGTCCTCCGTCACTATTTTGTACTGTAACGTTTGTTGCTACATACTTTCCACTTGATATGTCTTTTGTTACTTGTAGTGTTAGTTCTCCAATTAGTTTATTATATCCATTTGGTGGTGTTATTTCTTCTACTTTGATAGTGTCTGTTCCTGTTTCTGTGATGTTGATATTATTTATTGTAATTGTTCCATTTTGGTCTGTTGCTACTGTTTGAGTGCTTCCATCTGGCAATGTAATTTTAAATTGTGCCCCAAAAAGTGTTTGTTTTGGATTATCTTTGTCTACTTTTATTACTTGTAATTGATAGTTTCCTGTTATTTTTTCATTTGGTATTGTAATTGTTACTACTCCATTTTCCAATTTTGCTGTAACTTCTGCTTCATTGCTTAGTAGCTGTACTACTCCATTTTGTATACTTGTTGACAACGTACTATTTGCAGTTTGTTGTATGTCATTTCCATCTGCGAAGTTTACTTTCGTTGCTACATATTCGCCATTTCTTAGTTCTTTTGTTACTTCTAATGTTAGTGTTCCAAATATTTTGTTATATCCATTTGGAGCTGTTAGCTCTTCTACTGTAATTGTATCTACTCCCTCTTCTGTTATTGGGATATCATTAATAGTAATAGTTCCATTTTCATCTGTTGTTACAGTTTTCACTTGTCCGTCTGCAAGAGTTATCTTAAATTCTGCACCTTCTAGTTTTTTGTTAATATCATCTTTGTCTACTTTGATAATCTCTAGGTCATAGCTGCCTGATGCATTTTTCAAAATTAATTTTTCAAAGTCATCATCATCTTGCTCTCCTTTGTAGAAATAGTCTTTGTCTGTCAAATCTGTTTTATTACTATCATTTCCTTTATAATTTGACATATTGTCTTTATTGACATTTGGCGCATTTGCTGGTTCAGAATCTCTATCTTGACCAACTTCATTCGTAATTACTGTGCCATCTTCGTCAATTTCTTCTGATATCCATGCCACATTTGTAAGTGTGCCTTGTGTATCTTGTGGTGTTGCAGTTACCTGGCATTCTATCTCAATCGTTTCAGAGTCTAGGGTTCCTCCTGAGTAAGGTGATAAATTCGTTGTGTTTCCTGGTTTTCTAATTAATGTCAATCTATTTGCAGTAGGATCATAAGAATCTACGTTAAAGTTTCCGCTTATTACTCGGCTAAATGTCAATCCTGTTGGTAGTTGGTCTACTATTTTTGTTGGTCTTCCGGCTTTTTCACCTTCATTGTAGATTGTTAGTTTATATGTTACTGTATCTCCTGTTGAAACAAGTACTGGGTCTTTTTTATGCTTATATGTTGCTGTTGTACCACTTGATAATGTTGAAGTATCTATGTTTGGAACTCTTGAGTCAGCTCCTGATAATTCTACATCATTTACTTTTGTTATATATTTTCTTAATGCCAAGTCGAAATTTTTAGGTACTAGTGTTAATTTTACTTCATCTGTATATTTCTTAATTTCTGGTATAGCAATTGGTTGTGTTTTTTCTCCACCTGTTGCAGAAGTCCATAATGTAATTGTACTTCTTTGATATTCTATTGTAAATGTTATCTCAAGTGATGTTACCGAACTTTGAGGAATTGATATGTAAAAATTCTGTCCAACTAAGTCATTTACTGTTGTTCCGTTTGATACTTGTGATTGGCTACTATTTAATAGTTTATAGTTGCTTATAGTTTGACCTTCGTTTTTGATTACCATGTTGATATCATAATTAAGTGTATTTCCTTGGTTTTCTGTAATGTTAATAGGACCTATTATATAGTTTCCTCCTTGTAATTTGTAGTTAAGTGTTTGTGTGTTTACTGTTACAGGTGAACCTTGTGAATCACTGCCAGTGTTTGCATAATTATTAGCATTTGCTTTTGCTTGATCTATAAAGTAATTATACAAAATTTCCATCTGATAACTACGTGCTTGACCCGCATCACTTTGTGGTCTCTGGCCATTTGGCGTGTAATCTGCAAGAGGACTATATGTTGATCCAGTTAAAGTATAATATACCCAACCTTTATCATCTGTTTTGTCATATTTTGAATCTCCAGCATTTGTGAAATACCACATAGCTGCTTGCTCTGTAGCTATGATATCATCATCTGTTAATGGGTATGCTTCCATTAACTCAACATAAGGGGTGTATCCACTAGTTGATTGCCTAGCTATTCTAAGTACTTGATTTATTAAATTATTTTTATCGGCTGTTGATGACATTCCTGGTATATATGCCATATCAAATAATGCAAGTAATGCATTGTAACTGCTAACTCCATTTGAAGTCCTTCCGTTTACAATTGAGGCTAAAACTGAATTTTGTTTAGCAATAGCATCTCTTTCTGTTTTCATATCAAAATATAGGTCATAAGTTGCCCTTTTATTAGTATCAGAGAATCCTACACCTGCCTTTACACAGAATGCATTGATTTCTGTTGGGTTGTTTGATGAAGCACTACTATATTGTAAAATATTCCAAATTTTTGCTCCATCTGAAGCTGTTGGCTGACCTATTGAATAACCCATGTCTGGATTGTCTTCTGTCATTAGTTCATTGATTCCTATATACAATGGTGGTGATGCTTGTGCAGCTAAACTACTTTTTGCTCCTAGTATTGCAATAATTGCAAATATAAATATTCCCACTAGAAGTTTTACTTTTTTCTTTAATACTTTCATTTTGTACATATCTCCATTCCTTCCTTATATATTATATTTAAGCATATTTTAGCATACTATGTTTTAATTATGCAATAGAATTTTTATGTCATTTTTGTTACAATTTGGTAGGATTTTGGCGATTCTTACGGAAATCGAACTTTGTACTTATAATTTTTTTTTGCAAATAAAAAATTTGCTATAATTTGCAACTATTTAATTTTACCTAAAAAAAATATTATAATAAATAATTTTTTGTACCTTGTTGTCGCAACCCATAATCTAAGTGAAAAATCGTAGGGTTGCTCCAATCGCACTCGCTTCGCTCGTTTGATCGCTACGCGGTACTTCAAAATTATTTATTATAATATTTTATCATGTACAGCGTTATTAGTTGCAAATTATAGCAAATTTTAGGCTTCTTTGCCTAAAGTAATAGCAATTGTTTTACTTACTTTTCCCCTTTTTATTTCTAAGCTGACCACATCATTTGGCTTTTTTGTGTAAATGTATTGCCTTAAATCATTCATTGTGCTTAAACTATTACCATCTATGCTTAAAATAATATCTCCTTCTTTTAGCTCTGTATTATCGGCAGGACCGTTTTCAGTGATTTGAGCTACATAAATACCTTCACTAAAGTTCAATTTATAGTTTGAATCTAAGTATGGAATTACTTCTTTGTCATAAGCATAAATTCCGATTGTAGCTTCTTCGAAATTATTATTAAATTTAAAGCTTTCTATAATTGGTTTTACAATATTTATGGGAACTGCAAAACCAATCCCTTCTGCAGAAGAGATTTTAACGGTGTTTATGCCTATAACTTCTCCACTTGGGTAAATTAGAGGTCCACCACTATTGCCCGGATTTATTGTTGCATCTGTTTGAATTAAATCTGTCATATACGATGATTTATTGTTTTCTTCTATTTTAATAGTTCTATTTTTGGCACTGATTATCCCAGAAGTTACGGTTCTTCTAAATTCATAACCAATTGGATTGCCAATTGCATACACTGTCTCTCCTACTCGTATTTTACTAGAGTCAGCTAATTTAGCGTAATCCAAATTTTGCGCTTCAATTTTTGTGATTGATAAATCTAAATTAGAATCACTCCACATAACTGTTCCATTATATGTGTTTCCATTTTCTAAAGTTACGTAACAAGTGCTATATTTTGTACCTGTAACATGTTCATTACTAAGTATATATCCATTGTCAGTTACAATTACTCCTGTTCCTAGCCCTAACTCACTTTCTGAGCTTTCTGACAAGATGCTACTACCTGTATTCTTCAATTTTGAAATACCTACAACTTTGTTATTCATCTCTTCTAATGTATCTGCCACTTTCTTGCTTTTTTCTTCTGCGTTTTCCACAGTTTGTGAACTTTCTGTGGATTGCACTCTTTCTGTTTTGTATTTTGTGCTATCTATTTCTATATTACTATATGTAGTATATAAATAAAATCCAAATATCCAAATTATGATAAGTATTGTTGCAGTTATTATTACTTTTCTTTTATTTTTTCTTCTACTCATATAATTAAATTCCTCCTTTTAAATATTATTTACCAAAATTCTTGCAATTATAATTTTTTTTGTATATAATTTTTTTAACAATTAGTATAGAAGGGTGATTGATATGGATAATAAGAATAATTTAGAATATAAGTTAACTAATCCTCAAGAATCTATTTGGCTAATTAATTCATTTTATGAAAACACTAATGTATCTAACATTTGTGGCACTTTATTAATACACGAAAAGGTAGATTTTGATTTGCTTAATAAAGCAGTTAATCGAGTAGTTCAAGAAAATGATGCTATGAGAATTCATTTTAAATTACACGATGGAAAACCTTTTCAATATGTTACTGAATATGTATTTCAGCAATTTCCTATTTACTCTTTAAATTCCAAAGATGAGTTGCCTCAATTGGAAGATAAATTTGCAAAAATAACTTTTGATGTAATAGATTCATGTTTATATGATTTTAAATTGTTAAAATTTAAAAATGGACATGGCGGTGTAAACCTTACTATTCATCACTTAATTTCTGATGCATGGAGTTTTGGACTTATTACTAATGAAATAATTGGCAATTATTCAAAATTATTAAAATCTAAAAATGCTGAAATTGCAGATATGCCTTCATATTTTGAATTTGCTCAAACTGAGCAGAAATATTTAGGCTCTGAAAAATATGAAAATGATCGCAGATTTTGGGAAGACGTTTTTGCTACATGCCCATCTTGTGTTTCTTTGTCACAAAAAGCTTTCCCTAGTTCTTCTCCTGTTGCTAACAGAAAGAGCTTTTCTTTGGGCAACAGTGCGAAAATTGTTGATTTCTGTAAGAAAAATAAGATTTCTGTATTCACATTTTTACTTACCATTTTTTCTATTTATTTACATAGAATATCTGGCTCTTCTGACATTGTTATTGGCTCACCAATATTAAATAGAAATGGCATAAGAGAAAAAAATACTCTTGGTCTTTTTATAAACACTTTGCCTTTAAAAGTCGAAGTAGATGATGATATCGATTTTATTCAATTAGCTCAGTCTGTATATAAAAATCAATTTTCAATTTTAAGACATCACAAATATCCTTACTCTAAAATAGTGGAATTTGTGCGTAATAAATATCATGTAAATAATAGTTTGTATGATACTATTATTTCTTATCAAAATGCGCGAGATAATTCTAATTCTTCTGAAATAAAATATTCAACAGGTTGGGCTTTTAATGGGAGTACTTCTAATAATTTAGAAATTCACATTTATGATATGGATGATACTGGCATTTTACAGATTTTCTATGATTATAGGGTTGATTTGTTTACAGAAGAAGACATTGTAGATATTCACAATAGAATTTTGCACATAATCAATCAAGTTATGGCTAACCCTGGTTTGCCTTTAAAACACTTAGAAATTGTAACTGAAAAAGAGAAAAATGATTTGCTTTACACCTTTAATGATACTAAATTTGATTATGATGAAAGTAAAACTATTAATCAGCTTTTTGAAGAGCAATGTTTGCATACGCCTAATAAAATAGCTGTTGCTTTTGGTGACTCTACTTTAACATATTCTGAACTAAATAAAAAAGCAAATCAATTGGCATATTGCTTAAGAAATAAATATGGAATTGGTGAGAAAAAATTTGTGGGAATTTTAACTAAACGTTCTTTAGAAATGGCAATTGGGCTTTTAGCAATTTTAAAAGCTGGTGCCACTTATGTCCCTATTGATCCAGATTACCCTCAAGAGAGAATTGACTATATGCTTAGCGATTCTGCGGCAGAACTTGTTTTAGTTGATGATAAAACTCAAAATTTATTTGAGTTAAAAAATAGTGTTAATATTAGTTTAAATAAAGAGATTTATAGTATGTACCCTGATGATAATTTAAAGCCAGTAAATAATTCATCTGATTTGATGTATGTAATTTACACTTCTGGCTCTACAGGCAAGCCAAAGGGTGTAATGCTTACGCACAAAAATGCTCACAACTATTTGTGTGGCTTGAAAAATGTTATTGATTTTTCTGAAAGTGAAGTAATACTTTCAATTACAACTATTTGTTTCGATATTTTTGTAACTGAATTTTGGGGTGGCTTGCTAAATGGTTTAACAGTTGTTATCGCTAACGAGCAAGAGCAAAATATTGCCCAAGATTTAAGCAAATTATGCAAAAAATATAATGTAAATATAATTCAGACTACCCCATCAAGGTACAGTATTCTATTGGAGGAAGATGCCTCTTTCTTAGATACTATTACTGATTTATTAGTTGGCGGAGAAGCTTTGCCTAAAAGTTTACTATCACAATTACAAACTTTCCCTGGAATTAAAATTTTTAATATGTATGGTCCTACTGAAACCACTGTATGGTCTACAATTAAGCCAAGCCCTGATGTAGAGCATATTACTATTGGTAAACCTATTGCTAATACAAATGTATATGTACTAGATGACAATTGCAATTTATTGCCACCTAATATTCATGGTAACCTTTACATTGGCGGCGATGGAGTAAGTATGGGCTACCACAATCGTCCTGATCTTAATAAACAGGTGTTTATTAAGTCACCTTTTGATGATTCTATTTTGTACAATACTAAAGATTTGGCTTATATGCAAAAGGACGGGGAAATTGTACATTTAGGCAGGAGTGACTTTCAAGTTAAAGTCCATGGTTTTAGAGTTGAACTTGGAGAAATTGAAAATGCAATTATGAAGTTTCCAGGAATAAGTGGAGCTGTAGTTTTATTGCAAAAAGATTCTTTGAATGCCTTTGTAGTTTCAGGTGAAGAAGTAAACAAAGAGCGTTTGCTTGATCAATTAATGAAAGAATTGCCTCATTACATGATTCCTAAAAATATAGTTCAAATAGATGCAATTCCTTTAACTCCAAATGGTAAGGTTGATAGAAAAAATGAAATATTTACTAAAATTTCAAAAGAGAAATCTAAAAAAGTTGCTCCAAGGACTGAAAATGAAAAACTTTTATATGATGCAATAAAAAAGACTTTGAATATAAATGTTGGCGTTACTGATAATTTTTTTGAGTATGGAATTGATTCTTTAATGATTATTAAATTAGTCAGTGCCTTATATTTATATAAAATAAATTTAAGTGTTCAAGATTTTTACGACAACCCTTCTATTGAAAGACTCGCTAAAAAGCTCGAAAACAAGAATGTAGAAACTACGCCTAAAAACGTTGACCATATAAAAGATATTGAAAAAATAAGAACTAAATTATCAAATTATACGTTTAGTGCTCCTAAAAATGTTTTACTTACAGGTGCTACTGGTTTTTTAGGCATACATGTATTAGATTCTTTAATTTCTAATACTGATTGCAACGTATATTGCCTTGTAAGAGGAAAAGCCGGCAAAGACCCTAAAACTAGATTGATTAATAAGCTTGAATATTATTTTCCAGATAAATACCACGACATAATTGATAATCGAGTTTTTGTGGTTGAATCTGACCTTACTCTTTCACTTTTAGGCTTGCCTAAAAAAATCTATGATGATTTGGGCAGCAAAATTACTTGTGTAATCCACTGTGCTGCAAATGTTAAGCATTATGGTGATTCTAAATCATCTGAAAAAGCAAATATTGAGGCAACAAAAAACGTTATTCAATTTTGCTTAGATTTTAATGCTATATTAAATCATATATCTACTTTAACTGTTTCAGGCTATGGATTAGTGCCTGTTAAGTATGATGGCGTTTTTGATGAAGATAAATTTTATATTAATCAGGATTATGATGATAATATATATGTTAAAACTAAGTTTTTGGCAGAAGAGGAAATTTTCGACTCATTGAAAGATGGCCTTATTGCGAATATTTATAGAGTTGGAAATTTAACCAATCGTTTTTCAGACTGCAAGTTTCAATCTAACTTTAATGAGAATTCTTTTATAAATAAACTTAAAGCAATAAAGGCATTAAAAATTTTGCCTGAAAGCTTAAAAGACTATAAATTGGAGATAACGCCTGTTGATTTATGTGCAGCTTCAATAGTAAAGCTTGCAGTTTATAATAATATACATTATAATGTTAATGTTTATCATTTATATGATAATAATTATGTTCCAATGAACTCAATTACTAATATTTTAAATGAAAACAATATTAATGTTAAATATGTGCCAGACCAAAAATTTGAAGAAGAAGTTGCTGTAACTTCCGCATCTGCAGATGTTTTACCTGGTTTTGTAGACCAATTTGGTGCACAAAGTGCATCACCTGCTTTTTCAAAAGTAAATTTTTCAAATTCTTCTACAAACCAATTGCTTTCTAACTTAAACTTTACCTGGCCATCTATAACAGATGATTATTTAAATAACATTATAAGGAGAATTTAGATGATGAAAAATTTAATAAATAAAATTCCTTTAAATTTAAAGCTAACATTAACTTGGGTTTTGGTAGTTTTAGTTGTTGCATTACTTTATTACCCTTTAATACCAACTTTACTAAACTATCCGCCTGATTCTATAAATAATGCTTTTCAAATAGAAGTAAATTATTTTTACTATACTACACAATATTTAGCAATAGTTGCTTTCGTTGTGATTGCAATTTTAATTGCATTCCCACTGGTATTTAGGAAAATCAATATTGTAGACAAAGTTGATAAAATAGATGTGGATAAGAATTCTAGTGAAATGATGCATATAATAAAAACTTGTTTCAACTTTCCTATAGTAATGCTAATTTCATTTTTGATATTTCCACCTTTAATAATTTTTATTGGCTTATTGCTTTTAAAGCAGGAATTAATCTTCTCGCTAAAATTAACTTTCATTTTATTTTCAATGGGGGTTTTAATAGGCTTGCTTGTATATTCTTTCAGTAGAGCTATTTTTGAAAGAGCTTTAAAAAAGATTAATATAACTGATAAGATGTATGGCATGAGGATAAATGTCCGTAACAAAACTTTATTACAGCTATTACCTTTGCTTGTTTTTAGTATGCTGTTCACATTTTTGATTTTGTACTCTCAAATTACAGAAACACAAGGGAATTATCTATTTGACTACTATAAACAAAATTTAACACGAGCTTTTGAAGATGAACAAGTTACTTCCGTAGAGCAAGCAAAACAAGTATTAGAGTCTATTCCTTTAAAATATGCTAGTGACTCTGCTTTTATACTTGATGCTGATGGCAATATATGCTATTCCGAAAAAGACCTATCTGACTTCTTTATAAAATACATTTTTGAATATGAAAATGAGCATGATGGGCATACTTATGAATATTACGGCAACCCAGTTCAAGGTGCATTTATTAGGCAAAACATAAATGGTCAAGACTATATTTTAGGTATTAGGTACTCTTCTTTTAATGTTGCAATTATACCAGTTATTCTGCTTTTATACGTAATTGTAGTTATTATAAATTTATTTTTTATATTTTTAATTGCAATATCATACAGAAATGACTTAAAAGTGCTTGCAGATAACTTATCAAACATATCTAAAAATTCATCTGAGTCAATCTCTTCCAAATTGCCGGTATATTCTAACGACGAAATTGGCGACATGACAATTGCATTCAACCGCATTCAAGATATGACTAATGACTACATAACTCAACTTCATGCAAATCAAGAATCTTTAATGGAGAATGAAAGATTAGCCTCACTAGGACAACTAATTGGCGGAATTGCACACAACTTAAAAACACCTATAATGTCCATCTCTGGCGCTGCAGAAGGCTTAACTGACTTAATAAAAGAATATGACTCTTCAATAGATGACCCCGAAGTAAATAGTCAAGATCATCATGACATCGCAAAAGACATGTCTGAGTGGGTATCTAAAATAAAAAATTATACAGAATATATGTCTGACATCATCACTGCTGTAAAAGGCCAGGCGGTTACACTATCAAACGAAGATGACGTCTCATTCACACTAGAAGAATTACTAAAACGAGTAAACATATTAATGAAGCATGAACTTAAAAATGCCCTTATATACCTAAACATCAAAATGTTAACAGATGAATCAACCGTCATTCACGGAGACGTAAACGCATTAGTACAAGTAATTAACAACATGATATCAAACTCTATCCAAGCATACAATGGCAAAACAGAGCAAAACATTGACCTAATTGTAGAAAAGAAAGACAAATACATAATCATCAGCGTAAAAGACTATGCTTCTGGCCTACCTGATGGCGTAAAAGAAAAACTCTTCAAAGAAATGATCACAACAAAAGGCAAAAACGGCACTGGCCTTGGTTTATACATGTCTTACTCTACAATTAGAGCTCACTTCAATGGCGACATAAAAGTAGAATCCGAAAAAGGCAAAGGCACTACATTCAGCATTATCTTGCCATTATAACTATAGATGTCTTTGGGTGTTTTTGGGGACGGAGGAAAAAAACACCTTGAACTTTGGGGACGTTCCTTAAAGTTCATTCTTGATTTTTTTGAAATTTAGGTATTTTTGATATTTTTGACAAATGAACTTTGGGGACGCTCCTTAAAGTTCATTCTTGATTTTTTTGAAATTTAGGCATTTTGATATTTTTGACAAATGAACTTTGGGGACGCTCCTTAAAGTTCATTTGTTATTTGATATATTTTATTATAAAAAAATAAGTAGGTATTCCAATGTTGTTCTCAGCTCATTATCCTCGCACACTTTGGAATTATTAGAATCAAACAGCATGGCTGTATTTTTATTAAATTTATTCAATGACGAATGCGATTGGAGTGGTTGTAGCCATTCTTAACATTAAATAAATGAGGGCGCGCTTCGCGAGAAGCTAGTTTGTTTAATGGTTAGAATGGCTAAACTGCGCATTGAGCCAAGAAACGTAATAAACTTGATAGAAATACAGCTATGGTTATGGTCTATGAGGGACATAGATTCGTAACAAAAAAGGTGTTTTTTTCCTCCGTCCCCAAAAACACCCAAAGTTCACTTTTTTTATTTTAAGTATTGATTTTTGAAAATTTTACTAATATAATAGTTTTATCAAAAGCTTTCGAAATTAAAGTCTTCAAAGAAAGGATTGAATTGTATGAGAAAGGGATTGCAGAATGTCGCCAATAGCGAAAATAGCAAGTATAAGATTATTGCAGTTGATGATGAGCAAGGGATTATTGATTCTTTATCAATCTTTTTAAAGAGGTCTGGCTATTCTTTTACGGGAGTTACTGACCCTCTTGAGGCCATAGAGATGGTTAGAAATGAGCATTTTGATTTGATGATTCTGGATTTTATTATGACTCCAATTCATGGTGATGCTGTGGTTGAGGAGATTAGGAAGTTTAATAAGGAATTATATATCTTGTTGCTAACTGGGCATAAGGATTTGGCTCCGCCATTAGAGACTATTAGGAGGCTCGATATTCAAGGTTATTGTGAAAAGAGCGATAAGTTTGATCAGCTTTTGTTGCTTATTGAGTCTGGTATTAAGTCTATTGAACAGATGAATGAAATTAAGAAGATTAATGAAAAGTTGTCTGCTACATACCAAGAACTTGAAAAGGCTTATATGGAAAGTATTCAAACTTTGAGATATACTGTTGAGGCAAAAGACAGTTATACAAGGGGTCATTCAGACAGGGTTTCTGAGTTTTCTGTGTTGCTTGGCAAGTATTTGGGCTTAAGTGATAAAGATTTGAAGACTTTGAGGCTTGGTGGCTTGTTCCATGATATTGGTAAAATTGGTGTTCCAGATACTATTTTGCAAAAAGCCGACAAGCTTACTGATGATGAGTATTCTCAAATTAAGCAGCACCCAAATATTGGCGTTCATATTTTATCAAATGCTACTATTTTTAATGATATTTTGCCTATTGTTGAGCATCATCATGAAAGATATGATGGTAGGGGTTACCCTGGCATGCTAAAGGGTGAAGAGATTCCTTATTTGGCACGTATTACCGCTGTTGTTGATAGTTTTGATGCTATGTCTTCTAAGCGTGCTTACCGTGATTCTTTGCCATTAGATACGATTATTTCAGAATTTGAAAGATGTAAAGGTACGCAATTTGACCCGCAAATTGATGATGTGTTTCTTGATATTTTGAGAAATCATTATGATGAAATTAAAGAGATTCAAGAGCGTTACAAGTAATTTGTAACGCTCAATTATATTGATTTCATTGAAAGTGATACTTTTTGTCTATCTTTGTCGATTTTTATGACTTTTACTTTCACAATATCTCCTACTGAAACTACGTCTGAAGGATTTTTAACGTATTTATCGCTCATTTCTGATATATGCACTAGCCCGTCATGTTTAACTCCAATATCTACAAATGCACCAAAATCAATGACATTTCTTACAGTGCCTGTTAGTACCATGCCTTCTTTTAAGTCATCTATTTTTAGTACATCGCTTCTTAAGATTGGCTTTGGCATGTCTTCTCTTGGGTCTCTTCCTGGTTTTGAAAGCTCTTCTATGATGTCGCTTAATGTCATTTCTCCGACTCCTAGCTCTTTTGCCATCTGTGGCACATTTATTGTTTTTAGTTTATTCCTCAATTCTTGTAGTTTTTCTTTTTCTTTTATGTCTTGTACTTTAAAGCCTAGTTTTTCTAGTAATTTTTCGGTTACTTCGTAGCTTTCTGGGTGAACTGCCGTTATTTCTAGTGGATTATCTCCATCAAAAATTCTTAAGAACCCTGCGCATTGCTCAAATGCAACCTTTCCTAACTTTGGAACTTTTAGCAATTCTTTTCTATTTTTTAATTTACCATGCTCATCCCTATATTTTACAATATTTTTTGCGATAGTTTTGTTTATGCCTGAAACATAAGATAAAAGTGAAGGTGTTGCAGTGTTTACATCTACTCCTACCTTGTTAACACTGTCTTCCACTACGCCAGTCAAGCTTTCAGCTAATTTCTTTTGATTGACATCATGCTGATATTGCCCTACGCCAATTGCCTTTGGATCTATTTTTACAAGCTCTGCCAATGGGTCTTGCAAACGCCTTGCAATGGAGATTGCCCCTCTGATTGATACATTTATGTCTGGATATTCCTCTGTTGCAAGCTTAGAAGCTGAATAAACAGATGCTCCCGCTTCGCTTACAATCACATATTGTACAGGCCTTTTTGCCTCTTTGATAAGGTCTGCCACAAACATCTCGGATTCTCTTGAAGCTGTTCCGTTTCCGATAGCAATCATGTCTACTTTGTCCTTTTCTATTAATTTAAGTAGCTCCTTTTTTGCTCCCTCAACATCATTTTGTGGCTCTGTTGGATATACTGTTGTGTAGTCTAGCACTTTACCAGTTTCGTCAATAACCGCTATTTTACAGCCAGTTCTATATGCTGGGTCAAAGCCCATAACTGTTTTGCCTTTAATAGGAGCCCCCAAAAGCAACTGTTTTGAATTTTTTCCGAAAACTTTGATAGCCTTATCTTCGGCTTTTTCTGTTAAATCTGAACGAATTTCTCTATCAATTGAAGGCTCAATTAATCTTTTAAAGCTGTCCAAAATCGTGTCTTTTAGCATGACAGTAAATTGCGTATCGCCTTTTATAATGTCTCTTTCAATATAATTTAAAATCTTTTCTTCTGGCTTTTCTATTTTTACTTTTAGAAAATCTTCCTTCTCTCCACGGTTAATTGCCAAAATTCTGTGGCTTGGAATAAATTTAATTGCCTCTTGAAAGTCATAGTACATTTCATAATTAGACTTTTCATCTGGCTTGCTTGCACTTGTCTCAATCAAACCTTCTCTATAGCATAATTTCTTTATTTCTTTTCTGTATTTTGCATTATCTGAAATATCTTCTGCAATTATGTCTAATGCCCCTTGAATTGCATCTTCCGCAGTTGCAACAACCTTGTCTTTGTTCTTTTTGTCTTCTTCTGATAACGTATCTATATTTATGTACTCTTTAGCAATCTCCGCAATAGGCTTTTTTTCTTCTTGATTTATGATGATTTTTGCAAGTGGCTCTAAACCTTTAGCTTTCGCAACGGTTGCCCTAGTCTTCTTCTTTTGTTTGTATGGCCTATAAATATCTTCAACCTCAGCCAATGTTTTTGCGATGGCAACTGCCTGTAAAATTTCATCAGTTAGCTTGCCTTGCTCATCAATTGATTTTACAACTTCTTCTTTTCTCTGCTCCAAATTTCTTAAGTAAGTTAGCCTTTCTCCTAAGTCTCTAAGGACTTCGTCACTTAGTCCTCCAGTTACCTCTTTTCTATATCTTGCAATAAAAGGAATAGTGTTTCCTTCATCTATTAATTTAATAGTATTTTCAACTTGCTTTTCTTTTATGTTTAGCTCTTCAGCTATTGTTTTTACAATTTTGTCCATTTTTATCATCCTTGTTAATATATTTAGGTTTTTTAATAAAGGTATTACCTATAAACCTACTATAATTCGTTGCTCAACATTTTTTATTATAACAATGTGTGCGAGTTTAGTCAAATGTTTTAAAATTTCATTTGAATTATGTCAATTTTTATGATATAATACTTGTGTAACACAGCTAAAAGGAGATGGATATATGGATAAAATTACAATTATAGTACCAATTTACAATGTTGAAAAATATTTGTCTTTTGCTTTAGATTCTGTTGTAAATCAAACATATAAAAATTTAGAAGTGCTACTAATTGATGATGGTTCAACAGATAACTCAAGGAAAATTGCAGAAGAATATGTAAAAAAAGATTCAAGATTTATTTTAATACATCAAGAAAATAAAGGTTTATCAGGAGCTAGAAACACTGGGCTAGAAAATGCGACTGGAAAATATATTATGTTTCTTGATTCTGATGATTTTTTTGACCCAAATTCTTGCGAAAGTCTATATAAATGCATAGAAGCAACAGGTGCTGATTATGCTATTGGAAATTATACTAATACAAATGAGGATGGAACAAAGTGGAAAAATCCTGTTTTTGACAGGGAAAAGTATAAACCCTTCAGGTTGTCAATTAAAGATTATACAAACTCATTTTATATTATGAATTCAGGAGTTTGGAATAAAATCTTTAGAAAATCTTTTTTAGATAATTTAAATGTTCGTTTCGTAGAAAAATTGCCGGCTGAAGATGCAATTTTTACTACATATTGTTTTATAAATTCTGAGAAGGTGTATTATACGCCGGATAATGTTTACAATTATAGATTAAGAGATTCAAACTCTATTTCTACAAATTGTTCAAAACAATATTTCTTAGGTATTAATAAGGCCTATAGGATGATATATGATAATTTTAGAAATTCTAATAATTTAGAGTATTATCGCTATTATTATGCCAAAAGTATGAATTATATTTTGTACAGATTTATCGATACAGATTTGCTAACAAATGAAGAACGCATCGAAGTTTTGGTTAAAATGAAGTGGTTTTATATGTTAAACAATGATTTAAAGATACCAACAATTATAAAATCTGTACAATATATTATTGAGTCTATAGTAACAGGTGACTATGAACAAACTTTAAAATATTGTGACATATTGAAACAAGTAAGAAAAATAATGTCAAAAGAGGAGAGAGAAAAAATGTCTAAACCAAGTCCTAGCACATACAGAGAAATTGAAAGTAAAGAAATGGATCCAGAAATAGTAAATATGAAAGAATCTTTGTTGCAAGAAATGGAAAAGAGTAAAATTAAAATCTTAAATATAGAAGATTCAATTAATAAAATTCTTATAGAAAGGAAATCTATTGCTCGTTTTGGTGATGGTGAATTAGATTTAATACTTGGCAAAGATTTGGACTTTCAAGCTTATGATGAAAGGCTTTCACATAGACTTGAGGAAATCCTAAGAAGTAACCAAGATTTTTGTTTGATAGGTATCCCAGATGTTATTAATAAATTTAATAATTTGACGGAAGAGAGCGAAATTTTCTGGATTAAAAACATGAACAGAACTAGAAAAATATGGCTTAAATATATTAATGAAGATATGGAATACGCTACGGCAAATTTGACAAGGCTATATATTAGGTATAAAGACAGAAGTAATACCGGCAAATATTTTTCAATGTTAAAAGAAATTTGGAAAGGCCGTGATATTATAGTTTGCGAAGGTGCCAAAACTAGAGTTGGGGTTGGAAATGATTTGCTTGATGATTGCAGGTCTGTAAGGAGAATTATATGTCCTTCAGAAAATGCTTTCAGTAAATATGATGAAATTTTAAATAGATTAAAACAAGAGCCTAAAGATACTTTAATTTTATTTGCATTAGGCCCTACTGCTACAGTTCTTGCATTTGATTTGGCAAAAGAGGGATATCAAGCATTAGATATGGGACATTTTGATATAGAATATGAATGGTATAAGAGGAATGCAAAAAAGCAAGAAAAAATTGCTAATAAGTACACTAATGAAGTATCTGGCGGAAATGTTACAACAAATGTATATGATAAAAAATATTTATCACAAATAATAGACGATATAGAATAGCGGCATAATGTTGGACTAGATTTGTGACTTGGAAAGGGATGAAATTAAATATGAATATTTTTCTTATGGGCGTTCCTCATCACGCAAATATTGGCGATTTGGCAATTGCATATTCAGAGGAAAAGATGATAAAAGAGCTCTTTCCTAATAATAAGTTATATATTATGCAGGAAGAAAAGTTGGATATTTGTGCCAAAAAGGTGAAAAGTTTTGTAAATGATGATGATATAATTCTGCTTCATGGAGGAGGTAATATTGGCGATACATATATTATGCCAGAAAAAGGTAGGAGAACAGTCATTTCAACTTTTCCCAATAATAAAATTATTGTTTTCCCTCAAACAGCTTTTTTTGAAGATGCAGGGGCACTCGATATTTCTAAAAAAATATATAATGCGCATAAACATTTGGTTTTAATTGCAAGAGAAAAGATGTCGTATCAATTTATGAAAAAGAATTTTGGCAGTGCAAAAATTTATCTAACTCCCGATATTGTTATGACTTTAAAAGAGGTCTCTAATAAGCCAAGAAATGGCGTTTTGCTAATGTTCAGAAGGGATAAGGAAAAAACCTTGAGCCCTGAAACGGCATCAGCTGTAATGCAATATGTAAAGAAGCATTTTGATTCATACAAAATTAGCGATATGAATATCGGAACCGAACCTGTTAACAATGTTTCTAGGAAAATAAGGGCTAAGTTCTTAAGCGACAAGTTTAACGAGCTTCAAAGTTCAGAACTTGTTATAACAGATAGGCTTCATGGTATGATTTTTTCAGCAATTACTGAAACGCCTTGTGTTGTTTTTGAAAGTCTTACTCACAAAATAACAGAGTCATTTGATTGGCTTAAAAATTTGGGATATATCCAAATGTGTGATGACATAAATAATTTAGAAAAATGCGTTGAAAAGGCTATCAATTTTAAGCCTCGCGTATATGATAATGAATTTGCGAAAAAGATGATTGGTGATATTCTAATAAAAGAAATTGGAGATGAAAAATAATATGTTTAAATTGATTTATGACAAAACTTTGGATAACACTATTTTTACAAAATTGCATCTAACTCCGGTTGTAGAGGATTACTATAAGATAAATGGCTTATCTTTTTGCGTTGCAGATGGTGTAACGCGCGATAATATTAAAGGTGAAGCAGTTATATACCCTGAGACAAAGGAAGAAGCCGAATATTGGGTTGCAACATATCCAAATCCTAGTGGCGCTTTTGATTCTGCCAAAATAGTTTGTGACACTTTTGTCTCCGAAATAGCAAAATATGCTGAAAATGAAATTTCTGAAAAAACTATTATGACTGTTGCCAAGCAATGTAATAAAGCACTAAAGCCTTTGAATGCTAATAGAAAAATAGATTACTTAAAAGAAGATTACTATTGCTGCGAGGGCGTTGGCGGAAAAATCGTTGGCAATTATCTGTATTGTTTCTCTTTAGGGGATTGCCACATAACTTTGTTGGACGAAAATTATAATATAGTTTTTACAACAATTAATAATCATAAACAATTTGAAGACTTTTTGAATAATGTTTATTCAAAAAATCATGAATTTAATTGGGATAACCCAAAATACAGAGCTATGGTAAGAAAAGACTATAGAAACTGTCCTTCTAAAAAATATGATGGAAAAGACATATCTTTTGGAGCATTTTCTGGCGAAGATACCGCAGAATATTACATAAATACATATAAAGTTGATTTATCAAACGTAAAATATATATGTGCATATTCAGATGGTTGTGAGCCATTTTTTGAAAATCAAACTTCTATTGGAAACTTAATAGAAAATTTAGATTCATTGAAAAATACCGGAAAAGAAAGAACTTTGATTGTTTACCAAAATGTTTAGGGTGTTTTTGGGGACGGAGGAAAAAAACACCTTTTATAATTTGGAGATGAAGGAAAAAACGTTTTTCCATTTAGGCATTTAGCGTTAAAACTGGACTATTTTTCGCCAAGTCCAGTTTTAATTTTTTTGAGTTGATTTTTAAAATTCTTATAATTTTTTTCACCAATAGAAAGATCATAACTGCCTTCATAATTAGTAATTTCTTTGTTCAAATCAACAATTTTTAATTTTTGTGAATCTAAATCGCTTTGCGTATACATATAAATTGGAATATAGTCAACACTATCAATAGTAATTCTTCCATCGTCAATGTGCTTTGTAAGTGTTAGCTTCAAAATTATAGAATCACTTGCGCCGCTTGAAGTTCCGTCACTAATAAAACTGCCCAAGGAGTAAATAACAAAACCATCTTTTGTTGAGCCATCTTCCAAAGTAACAGTTCGCTTTTCCATTGGCTGAAGCGACTTCGGCCCATTTCCCAAAATTATATCCACACCATTTTGAAACAAAAAATCGGCCAAATCTTTTTGAGTTTGTGTCACCTTTGTTGCATTCTCACTTCCCCAATTCATAGAAACAACAATTAAATCTGGATTGTGAGTCTTAACATTTTCCAAATCTTTCTTGATTGTCTCTTCATCAATTACATTAATTGCGAAAGCTTTGTCAGAAGGGATTGAACTTTTTTTAGAAAAATTCGTATAATCCAAGAATGCAATTTTGACACCTTTAGTATACTTTATCATTACATTATCATGTTCTTCTTGCGTTTTATATGTGCCTATATGCGAAATATCAGCAGCATTTAAAACATCAATAGTATTTGAAAGGCCGGTCAAAATCATCATCCAAAGAATGCGTAGATGCCGTATTAATCACATCAAAGCCAATCTTCTTCAATGTGTATGCAAGCTGATTGGTAGAACCTTCAGCATTCATTGCATCTTTAAAAGTCGTAGCCAAATTGCCAATGGCAATATCCGCAGTTTTAGTATAAACATTTATATCATCAAACAAATACGAAAAATCATAACTCTTAGACTCTTTAGAATATGCATCTTTTGCTTGAGCAGAATTGCAGAAAATATTTCCAACTGCTGCAATAGTAAAAGTCGCATCAGAATTTGCCCTATCCTCCTCAGCAGAAACATTAGCGTCATCAGTATTATTTTCGTGGCTTAACTCTTCAGCCAGCTCCTTACTAGCAATTTCAGACTGCTCTTTTGCTTTATCATAATTTGAAATGCTAACATAAACAGCAACTATAGCTAATATAATCACAAGTCCAATTGACAAAAAAGACAAAATTTTAATGAGCCTTTTGTCCTTCAAATTATTTTTCTGTGCTTGAATTCTTTGCCTATTTCTTCCATTACGGCCATTACGTCCCATAAAACAAAAATCCTTCCTTTTAAAAAATTATGTATATTAAAAATTTTTTATATTAATATATTAATTAATAGCACCAAACAATACGTGCCTACTAATATATAATTTTACATCATAAGCGCATAAAAATTCAAGTAAAAAAATGAATAAAAATACGAAAAAAACATATACTAAAAACAAAATACTTAGAAAGGAATGAGTTAAATTATGAAAATCATAGACAAAATAGCATTAGTATTAATAATAATTGGTGCTATAAATTGGGGACTAATTGGATTCTTCGAATTCAACCTAGTTGACTCAATATTTGGCGAAATGTCAATAATTTCAAGAATAATTTATGCCCTAGTAGGAATTTCCGGATTGTGGGGAATACGCTTACTATTTGTCGACAACGACTAACATAAAAATTGCCACTGGGGACGTATCTTTTTGGCAAAAAATTGCCATTTAGCTACGTCCCTCTTGGCAAAAAATTGCCATTTTGTGTGTCCTTAATGGAATTTTTATGTTAAATAGGCATTTACTTATCGCTCTAAAAGTGCTATAATTATAAGCAGTTAACTGATTAACCGATGCAGAAAGGAGTAGCATTATGGGACTGAATTTTAATGAAAGGGTTCGAATGCTTAGAAATCTTCAGCGGATTTCCAAAGTTGAAGACCGCAAGTTATGGGAAACTTATCGGAGAGAAGCATTAGCGAGAAACATGGACAATTTCGAAATGTTTGAGGAGTTTAGTGAAATATACCTCAGAAATCATGGATTGTTCATTGACGGAAAAAAGCTGTGGTTGCTTCAGCTCAGTAAAAAACTCGGATTTTTTCCAGAATTTCCAAAGGGAACTATAATGCTAAATGTATTATGGTGCCCGAAAGGAGAAGAGTCAGAAAACAGCACGATTGTAGTAACAAACTATACAACTTCCTTAAATTGGAAGTTGTCACTAGTAACGATGGATGTAGGCGGCGGGTTCAAAATTTATGACCAGAAAGAAAACTTCTGGTATAATTATGAATTTGCTTATCCAGAGGATGAAGTGCTTCGTGGGAAAGAGAAAATGTCCGAAAGTGTAGAATCATTAGGGGCACGACTTTATTATACTACTGAAGTGTACAATGAGTTAGTGTCGCAATTTGAACAGCATTTTTAAGAGTTAGTCCTAATAAGCTAGAAGAGTTGTGAAATTACTATCATGCAACTCAGCGATTTATTATCAAGCATTTTGGGGAAGTTCTCCAATTTGCTAGAGAAAAAGCGTTTCTTATTGGTACAAACGTGCCATGATGGAACGCTTTTCTCTTTTTAAACACAAAATTTTTTGTTCAAAAGGTCCGTCCCCAAAAACACCCAAAACATCTGGCCTTGAAAATTTTGCCAAAATAATGTATAATACTACAGATTATAATAATGTGAAAGGATGAAGAAAATGCTAACTACTAATGGTGTTACAGTAAGGTTTGGGAAGAGGACCTTATTTGAAGATGTTAATATAAAGTTTGCGAAAGGTGAATGCTATGGCATAATTGGAGCTAATGGTGCCGGAAAGTCAACTTTTTTGAAGGTGTTGTCTGGAGAGATAGAGCCAAGCAAAGGAGAGGTGAGCTTGGGAAAAGGTGAAAGGCTTTCTATGTTGAAGCAGGATCACTTTGCGTTTGAGGAGTTTTCTGTGATTGATACTGTTATTATGGGAAATAAGGAGCTTTATGATATTATGAAGGAAAAAGAGGCTATTTATGCTAAGCCAGATTTTTCTGAGGAGGATGGCATGAAGGCTGCTAAGCTAGAGGAGCGATTTGCAGAGCTTGATGGCTGGAATGCAGAGTCAGATGCGGCTAAGCTTTTGAATGATTTAGGCATTATTCCAGAAGACCATTATAAGTTGATGAAGGAGATAGAGGCAAAAGACAAAGTAAAAGTGCTACTTGCACAAAGCTTGTTTGGAAATCCGGATGTTTTGCTGCTAGATGAGCCTACAAATGACTTGGATTTAAAGAGTATCAATTGGCTACAAGATTTTTTGATGGATTTTGAAAATACTGTAATTGTTGTTTCACATGATAGATATTTTCTAAATAAAGTTTGCACATATATAGCAGATGTCGACTTTGGAAAAATCACTTTATATCCAGGAAATTATGATTTCTGGTACGAATCAAGCCAGTTAGCATTAAAACAAGCACGAGAGCAGAATAAGAAAAAAGAAGAAAAGATTAAGGAATTGCAAGATTTTATTGCAAGGTTCAGCGCTAATGCTTCAAAATCAAAGCAGGCAACATCAAGAAAAAAGACTTTGGAAAAAATTCAGTTAGAGGAAATAAAGCCATCTAACAGGAAATATCCATACATAGATTTTAAGCCAGATAGAGAGCCAGGCAAAGAGATATTGCAAGTGAAAAATATCTCAAAAACTGTTGATGGTGTAAAGTTACTGGACAAGGTTTCTTTTGATGTAAAATCAGGAAATAAGATAGCGTTTTTGGCAGATAATGAAAATGCGAAAACCGTGCTATTTCAAATAATTGCAGGAGAATTGGAGCCAGACGAAGGTGAAATTACTTGGGGCACAACGATTACACACGATTATTTTCCAAGAGACAATAGCTATCTATTTGAAAAAGACGAAAGTATAACAGATTGGCTAAGACAATATTCAAAAGACCCAGATGAGACTTATGTAAGAAGCTTTTTAGGAAGAATGCTTTTCTCAGGTGAAGAGGCACTAAAATCAGTAAATGTATTATCAGGAGGAGAAAAAGTAAGATGTGTATTATCAAAAATGATGCTATCAGGTGCCAATTTCTTAATATTTGACGAGCCAACCAACCACTTAGACATGGAAAGCATTACAGCCTTAAATGAAGGAATGAAAAAGTTTATCGGAAATATATTGTTTACTTCACATGACCACGAATTGACACAAACGGTAGCAAATAGGATAATTGATATTAAAGAAAATGGAGAAGTAATAGATAAAGAATGTACTTATAATCAATATTTGGGGATTGAATAAATGTTTTTGGGTGTTTTTGGGGACGGAGGAAAAAAACACCTTTACAATATTTGTAAAAAGAAGTATAATAAAGAGGCTATATTAATAAATAAGAAAGTGAGTTGATTAGAATTTCAAGACAACCAAGAAAATATTTAATGGCCTCTTTTTTTCACGTCATAGTTCAGGGGCAGAAAAAGGAATATATATTCAAAGAAAAAAGATTCATCTATGAGTATATCAATTTGATAAGAAAATACATTAAAGAAACAAATATTAAAATTGTAGCATATTGCATAATGGGTAATCATGCACATTTTTTGTTCAAAGTTGATAATCTGCAAGAATTGTCGAAATTTATGCGAAAGATTAATTCTATATATGCCAAATATTATAATTTCATGATGGATGATAGAGTAGGCTATGTATACAGGGATCGATTTTTAAGCGAACCCATAACCAGCCATAGATATTTAGTTAACTGTATCAAATATATTCATTTTAATCCTGTAAAAGCGAAAATAGTAAACGATTGTAGTCAGTACAAATTTTCATCATATAATTTTTTCTGTAAAAGTTTTAATCAAAAAAGATATTATGATTTTTTATCAAGGGAAGATTATGAGGATATCTGTAATAATATAAATTATGCAGAAGAATTTTTAGATGTTGATACAGAAAAAGATTTAGAAGAAACAACAAAAGTAGGCATCAAGGAATTCTTAAAAGAAAATAAATATGAATTATATAGGATTTTCAACGATAGGCAAGTCTTAATAGAATTGATAAAATATTTAAAAGAAAATAAAAAAATTACTTATGTATCAATAGGAAAATTTTTGGGTATATCAAGAGGAAGTATGAATAAAATAACCATGAAGATAAGAAAAATTAAATAAAATATAGGAAAGTTATTTATTTCCATTATCTAAAAGAAGCGTTTAAGGGAGAGAGTTTTTTTCATTAACCTTTCAAAAGCATTCAAAGGAGAGCTATTTTTCATCTGTCTCAAAAAGCATTTAAAAGGTAAGGTGTTTTTCATCTGTCTCAAAAAGCATTTAAAATGTGAGGTGTTTTTTTCCTCCGTCCCCAAAAACACCCAAAAACATCTTTTATTTTAGCATGTCTTTCCTTCTAAGCCACCATGCTACTATTAATGTTAGAACAACTGAAATTACAATCATTATTGCAAATCCAAAAGGGTTATTTTGGAATGGGACATTGACGTTCATTCCCCAAAAGCTTGAAACCATTGTAGGAATTGCTAATACTATTGTAATTGAGGTCAAATACCTCATTACGACATTTAGGTTGTTTGAAATTATAGAAGCATACGCTTCCATTGATCCATTCAAAATGTTGCTATATATTTGCGCCATTTCTATTGCTTGCCTATTTTCAGTGATTGCGTCTTCTAGTATATCTTCATCATCTTCATATAATTTTACAATTTTACCCCTCATGGTTTTTTCCATGACCATTTCGTTAGACTTTAATGATGTGGTAAAGTATACTAAGCCTTTTTTTAAGCTTAACATTTTTAGTAATTCTCTATTTTTCATAGAGTTTTTTAATATGTATTCTGCAATTTCTGTTTCTTTGTTAATTTTCTTTAGATAACTTAAAAAGTAAGACGCATTTAAATACAAGATTTGGAAAATAAATCTTGTTTTTTTATATGTTTGAAAGTTTTTTACTTTATTTTTTTCAAAATCAGTTATGACTTTGTTTTTATTTAGTGATACTGTAATGAAAAAATCGTCTCTTACAATTATCATTCCTAGTGGCATTGTTGTATATATATCATTTTCTTCATTTTTTTCTATTATTGGTACATCAATTACAAAAAGTGTAGTGTTATCATCATCTTCTTGGTCGATTCTGGCTCTTTCTTCATAGTCTAAGGCATCTCTAATAAAGTCTTCTTGTATATTGATGCTTTCACATACTTGTTTTATTTCTGATTCTGACGGGCTAACTAAATTTATCCAACTTCCTTTTTTAAATTCTTTGATTTCTTCAGTTTTATCTGTTTCCATATCTGTATTGTATATTTTTAGCATACTATCCCCCCTTTTATCAGAACATCATATATTTTAGCGCTTTTACAGCATTTTGTCAACTATAAATATATTTATATAAGTGAAGGCGTCTTATTTATGTGACGTCCTTTTAAGTTTTTGTAATTAGAATGTTATTAATATTCAACAATATAACTTATTCCACGCTTTTTAAGCTTTCAATCATATCAATTTTTTTCAAATTAAAATGTGTAATTATATTTACTATAAATGTAAATAATATTGACAAAATTGATGAGTATATATAACTATTTATTTTAATTTCGTGTATGAATCTAGCTCTTTCTATTTCAACTGTAGAAACTACTACGTTTGTTAGAAAATATCCTAATATCAGTCCTATTATAATACCTATAATTGTTAATATTATATTCTCCTTTGTTATGTAATCATCTACTTCTTTGTCATAAAATCCTAGTACCTTTAGTGTAGCTATTTCTCTTTTTCGTTCTGTAATGTTTATGTTTGATAAATTATACAATACTACATAAGCTAGCATTGATGCTAATACAATTAATATTAGTACAACTTTGTTAAGAGATTTTAACATATTGTTTGCACTTTCTTCTATATCTTCTTTATATGAAATGCTTAGTATTTGATTATTTGAAAGCAATTCACTGGAAAGTGAGTCTTTTGCTTCGTCAGAAAGTTCTTTTGTGTCTAAGTATACTACATTTGTTTTATAATTTTGGCCTGAGGCATTGTAGGTTTCTTTGTCTATATAAATATAGTGATCAAAGTAATTTTTTACAATTGCTGATATTGTATATTCATATTGATTATTATCTACGTCTAATATATTTATTTTATCACCTACTTTTAGATTTTCTAATTCAGCTAGCTTTTCCGTAATTACTACTTTATTGGGCTCTAGTCTATCAATTTCGCCTGTTGTATTGTCTATTAGGTTTACCACATTGCTTAGTGCTTCATTGTTTTCTACAACTACTAAATTAGCTGAGATATCGTCAACAGTTACACTGATGCTTTCGCTTGGAGTTACTTTTGTTATGTCTTTATTTGAGAATACTTCCCCTATCTTGTTTTCATCTAAATTAGTTGTGTATACCATTGCATCAAATTTGAATATCTCTTCATAATTTCTTTTAGGTATGTCTGTTATTGAATCTCTAAGGCCAAAGCCACATAGCATTAATGCTGTGCAACCTGCAATTCCTCCAACCGTGACTATAACTCTCTTTTTGTATCTAAAAATGTTTCTAATTATTATTTTATTTGAAAAATTTATGTGATTCCATATAAATTTTACTCTTTCTAGCAAAACTCTTTTTCCTGCTTTGGGAGCTTTGGGTCTCATTAAGTCTGATGGCTTTTCTTTTAATACTTTATTGACTGTTATAATCGTTGTTCCAGTTATACAAATTAGTGCTATTACAAAACCTAATAGTGTTGTTGTTAGGTTTAGCCCCATTTGAAAGTTTGGTATATCAAATAGCAATCCATATATATTGAAAATCATAGTTGGTAATATTATTAGGCCAAGTGTAGCTCCTATTATGCTCCCTATGATTGTTGCTAAAAGTGAAAATAGAGTGTATTTTTTCATTATGTCTTTATTTCTAAAGCCTAATGATTTTAGTGTTCCTATTTCTGTTCTGTCTTCCTCAACCATTTTGTTCATTGAAATTAGGCTAACTAAAATTGCAACTGCAAAAAATACTACTGGGAATATTTTTGATAGGTTTTTTATGCTATCTGCATCATCTAAATAATCTGAATATGTGCTATCATCAGTGCGGTCATATATGTACCAATTAGAGTGCCCAATATCTTTAATTTTTGTTGTAGCATTATCTATCAAATCTTTGTAATCATCATTAGACGTATTTTTTTCTTTTGCTTCTGATACTGTAATGTATGCAGAATTATAATAATTTTGTTTAAAATTTTGGCTTGGCATATAAGCATAATAATTAATAGTTCCGGAGCCTAGGCTCGTCTTACCTCTTTCTTGACGTGTTTGGGTACTATTAAAATATGTGCTACTTTTTACTGCGCCTACTATTTTTGCTTCTTTGTTGTTAAATCCATCATCATTTAGGTTAATGACGTCGCCTATTTTTAGGTTTTCTTTTGAAAGCATATTTGGCTCAACAACAATTTCGTCATCATTCTGTGGTAAATTTCCATCTATAATTTCAAGTTTATTTATATCTTCTGGCATAGATGATATATTTATAATAGTCTCTTTATTTCCGTTTTCTATCATTACATCTTTTGAGTAAGAGCCCTCCGCTTCTTCTATTCCATCTATGTTTTTTAATTCGTCTATATCCTCATCTACCAGCCCTGTAGTAGAGACTACTTTAATATCATAAGTGTTGTAATCATCTAAATATTTGTCTAAAGTATTTAGCATATCTGGCGCCGTGGCTTGTAACCCAGAGAACGCAAATACTCCTAGCATACTCATAATCATCAAAGAGAAAAATCGAGGTAAAGATTTTTTGATAGTTCTAATACTATTCGTCCTTATGCGATTTTTGGGCCTTTTGAGTTTTGTGGCTTTCTTCATATTTTTATCGCCCCTTCAACTTATTGTATCTGAAATTACCATTCTATTTTTTCTATTGGCATTGGATTCTCATTTATAATAATATCCTCAACTTCACCGTTTTTAAATTTGATTATTTTATCTGCCATTGGCACAATGCTACTGTTATGTGTAACGATAATGACAGTCATGTTTTCTTTGCGACAAGTGTCTTGTAGCAATTTTAGTATTTGCTTTCCTGTTTTATAATCAAGAGCTCCTGTTGGCTCATCACATAAAAGTAATTTTGGATTTTTGGCAATTGCCCTTGCTATTGCTACACGTTGTTGCTCTCCTCCGGATAATTGTGCTGGGAAATTATTTATTCTATCTTTTAAGCCAACTTTTTTTAGAATTTCTTTTGGGTCTAAGTGATCTTTGCATAGTTGAACTGCCAATTCTACATTTTCTAATGCAGTTAAATTCTGTATAAGATTATAAAATTGAAAAACGAACCCAATATCATTACGCCTATAATTTATCAATTCTTTTCTTTTTAAATTTGTAATTTCTTTATTATCAACTTTTAATGAACCTGAAGTTGCTGTGTCCATGCCTCCTAAAATGTTTAAGCAAGTAGTTTTTCCAGCTCCAGATGGTCCTAATATACAAACTAGTTCTCCCTTTTCTATTTTAAAAGAAGTATTGTTAAGGGCTTTTACTTCTATTTCCCCTACTTTATATATTTTGTTTATCTTTTTTAATTCTATATATGCCATTTTATCACTTCCCATTCTAATAATATTTGTTGTTTTGATATATAATATCATTTTATTTTTTGTTTTTCAATGTTTATTATGATATAATCAGGGTAATTTCATAAAATATTACAAAATTGTAATATTACCAATAATTTCCAATAGGAGATTATCATTAAGCAAGCA
>CALXJQ010000004.1 GCA_944388665.1 uncultured Clostridia bacterium | reverse complement strand
TTCCAAGTTGGATTAATCATTGCTGTTATTGGTATTTCTTCTGCATCATTATATTTTATATTTTCTTTTTTAGCTCCAACTACAATAATTCTTTTATTTACACCTATTTGAGGTGCAGCAATTCCTAATCCTGTTCCAAACTCTAGTGTGGATTTTAAATCTTCTATAATGTCAATAATATCTCCATTAATATTTTTTATATTAACTTCATCACAATTTTTTTCAAGGATAGGGTCTCCTACTTCTCTTACTTTTAATATTTTACCCATCTATCTTACCTCCATATATCACCATTTATATGTTTTGTTAATGCCATAATAAATGCATTTTTAGTTAAATCAATTCTTGAAACTTCATCTTTTGTTAAATAACTTATTCCACCTTTTCCTTTACCTAAATCTTTTCCGCTAAATATTTTATCCATGACTTTTCCTAGTTCTGTTTCTTTTATTTCTTCTATATATTTATCAGGTATCGGAAATCCTTGACTTGTTCCTACACTTTGAAATCCTTTTGAATCTTCTATTACAACACAATTAATATCAATCCATTCTCCTAATGAATTGGTAATTCCTGCTTCGCTTGATATAAATTCCTTCTATTTCGACATTATCAAAATATTTTTCGAATGCCTCTTTTGCTCCTTGTATTTTTCCTGGATTTTTTGTTCCAATTAATATTCTCATTTATTTTCCATCTCCTTTATATATCTATATATTTCTCCCCAATTATATAATACTTTAATATATTTATTTTCTTCTAAATCATACGATGGTGCATCTTTCAAATATATGGTTTTTATTTTTGAGTTTGCAATACTCTCACAATTTTTACAAAAATCATCAATCATAATATCAATATTTTCTTTTTTACACACTTCTTCTTTATTTTCTATTGCCCAATAATATTTATCAAATATATCCATTCCATTTTCTTTTAATCTCTTTTCCGTTATTTTTATCATATCTTTGTTTATGCCACCTCTAGCAGTGATAAGTATTAAACTATTTCCTTCTTCTTTTAACAACTTTAATACTCTTTTTACTCCTGGCATAAAATTTGATTCTTCTATAATTTGTTTATGATATTTTTTCAAGAAATCTTCCGTTTCTTTTTCTGTCCACTGAAATCTATCTTGAAATTTTAATTCTCGATTATCTGTTTTACTATTTTGTTTCAAATCTATCATATCATATAGTTCTGAATATACTCTAAGTTCTTTTTCCGAATCAAATACTACTCCGTCTAAATCTATTCCTATTTTCATACTCACACACCTCTAACTTTCTGCCTACACTATATCACAGATTTACCTTTTCCTCAACAAATTCACTAAAATTTACACTAAATATATTGGGTTTTGAGCAAAAATAAAGTACCTATATTACAAGGCACTTTACTTAGGATTCTCTCATTACTAGCAATTCTTTAACTCCATCAACGCGACACACTCAACATGGCTCGTAAATGGAAACATATCTACCGGCTTAATTTTTTTCATCTCATACACTTCCTCCAAGGCACTTAAATCTCTGACCAATGTCGCTGGATTGCAGCTAATGTATACTAACTTTTTTGGTCTGACTTTTAGTATGTTCTGTATTGTATTTTTGTCTAGTCCTTTTCGTGGAGGATCAACCATTATTATATCTGGCATTACTTTTTTAGAATATAAAAGATCTTGTAGCACGTTTTCAACATCCCCACACAAGAATTCTGCGTTCTCAACATTATTTATTTTAGCATTTGTTTTGGCAGCTTCTACCGCTTCTTTTACTATTTCAATGCCATAAACTTTTTGGGCGTATTTTGACATAAAAAGCGAAATTGTGCCTATTCCACAATACAAGTCAAAAACTATATCATCCTTAGTTATATTCGCAGCCTCCATTCCTATTTGATACAACCTCTCTGCCTGCACTGGATTTACCTGATAAAAAGAAAGTGGCGAAATTCTAAAAGTATAGCCTCCTAGCTTGTCTTCTATGTAGCCATTTCCATATAAATTAACGTTTTGCTTACCTAAAATTACATTTGTATTTTGTATATTGATATTTTTGACTATTGATTTTACTTCTGGGAATTTTGCCAATATTGCTTTAGTTAGACTTGCTTCGTTTGGAATTTCGTATCCATTTATAACTATTATGCACATTATTTGTCCAGTTTTAACACCAATTTTAGTGACAATATGCCTCACTAAACCTTTTCTTGTGTTCTCGTTATAAATGCTGATGTTGTTTTTTGTAATATAGTCCAATATAAATTTTGCAACTTTCTCATTTTGCTGATTTTGTATCATGCATTTTTCTATTGGTACAATTTCATGCGTTCTATTTGCAAAAACTCCCATTACTGGCTTACCATCTTTGCCTATTCCTACAGGATATTGAGCTTTATTTCTATAAAAATAGGGATTTTCCATCCCTAAAGTTTCTTCTGCTTTTATTTTATTTTTTAAAGTTTTATTTATCAGACTTTGCACCGTATTTTGCTTTATTCTTAAAGTTTCTTCATACTTTATATGTCGCAAGCTACATCCACCACATCTTTTATAAGTCGCGCAGTCACTTTCTACCCTATTAGGAGAACACTTTAAAATCTCTAATATCTTGCCATATCCAAATGAAGATAGAACCTTCACTACTACAATTTTCACCTTTTCGCCCTTTATTGCCTGCGGAATAAAAATTGTAAAATTATTTATTTTAGCTATTCCCTCACCAGAAAAGCCATTGTCTAATATATCAACTTCATAAATTTGATTTTTTTCTATTGACATTTTCCCTCCAAATAATTTTCTTTGATTTTCACTTTAACTTATATCATTTTAGTTTAGTCTATTTCAATTTTTCCAGTATATAGTCCATAGTACATGCCGTGTTTCTTTATTAAGTCTTCGTGTTTTCCACGTTCCATTATGGTTCCATGGTCTAATACCATTATTAAGTCAGAGTTTTTGATGGTTGATAGTCTATGGGCAATTACGAATACTGTTCTTCCTTTCATTAGTTGATCCATACCATCTTGAACGATTTTTTCTGTTCTTGTGTCAATACTTGAAGTTGCCTCATCTAGGATTAGTACTGGTGGGTTATTTAGGGCTGCTCTAGCGATTGATAGTAGTTGTCTTTGTCCTTGTGATAGGCCTTCACCGCTTCCATCTATCATTGTGTCATATCCTTTTGATAGGTGCTTTATAAATCTATCTGCATTAGAAAGTTTGGCAGCTGCTTCTACTTCTTCATCAGTTGCATTTAATTTACCATAACGAATGTTTTCTCTGATTGTTCCCGTAAATAAACTTGTATCTTGTAAAACCATTCCTAATGATCTTCTTAAGTCTTGTTTTTTTATTTTTTCAATATTAATTCCATCATAGCGGATTTTTCCTCCTTGTATATCATAGAAACGGTTTATTAGATTTGTTATTGTTGTTTTTCCAGCACCTGTTGCACCGACAAATGATACCTTTTCTCCTGCTTTTGCAACTAATGATATATCATGTAAAACTTCCTTATTTGGTTCATATCCAAATCTAACATGTTCGAATTCTACGTCTCCACGAAGTTTCGTATACGTTGTGGTACCATCATGGTGTGGATGCTTCCAAGCCCACATTCCTGTTCTTTCTTCAACTTCAACGATTTTTCCATTTTCTTCTTTACAATTTACTAGGGTTACATATCCATTATCTTTTTCTGACTCTTCATCAATTAAAGCAAATACTCTTTCAGCTCCAGCCAATGCCATAACAATTGAGTTCATTTGTTGTGCTACTTGGCCTAATGGGTTTGTAAATGATTTTATATATTGCAAAAATGCTGCAATACTACCTATAGTTAAGATATTATTTACTGCTAAAACTCCACCAATTACTGCAATTAATACATATCCTAAGTTTCCTATGTTTGCAATACAAGGCATTAATGTATTTGCATAGCTATTGGCTTTTGTCATGCTGTCACATAAAGCATTATTTAATTCATCAAATTTTTTCTTGTTTTCTTCTTCATGGCAGAATACTTTTACAACTTTTTGACCTGCCATCATCTCTTCTATATATCCATCTACAATACTTATGTTTCTTTGTTGATCCACAAAGTTTTTAGAGCTTCTTGAAGCAAAGAATCTTGCCACAAATACCATTATAGCTACCATAACAAGAACAACAATTGTTAAATATATATCTGTTGCAAACATTGCAAAAAGTATTGATATCATTGTTATCACACATGAAAATACTTGTGGAATACTTTGTGAGATAAATTGCCTTAATGTATCAACATCATTTGTATATGTACTCATTGTTTCGCCATGTGGATGACTATCAAAATATTTTATTGGAAGTGTTTGCATCTGTTCAAACATTTCTTTTCTTATTTTATGTAATACTCCCTGCGAAATGTTTATCATTAATCTATTATATAAATATGTACTGATAACACCAATTAAATAAAGGCCTCCCATTGCAATCACTGCTTTTAGCAAAGAAGAGTAATCTGGATTTGCATTTCCCATAAGCGGTACTATAAAGTCATCTATTAAATATTTTAAGAATTGAACTCCTAAAACACCAACTAAGGCACTTATTACAATACTTATACATACAATTACAAATTATACTTTATATGTACCTGTTACATATTTTAGCAATCTTTTTATTGTTTTCCAAGTATTTTTATTTTTGCTCTTCTGTTGGCTTTTCTTCTGATTCTCCTTCTCCATCATCTTCCTCTCCTTTCTTTTGAGATTCATACACCTCTTGGTATATTGCATTTGTTTTTAACAATTCTTCTGATGTTCCGATTCCATTTATCTTTCCATCATCTAAAACTATTATTCTATCTGCATCTTCTACTGATGTAATACGTTGGGCTATTATTATTTTTGTTGTATTTGGTATTTCTTCTCTGAAGGCTTTTCTGATTAAAGCATCAGTTTTTGTATCTACTGCTGATGTTGAATCATCTAATATTAATATTTTTGGTTTTTTAAGCAACGCTCTTGCAATACAAATTCTTTGTTTTTGTCCACCTGATACGTTAGTTCCACCTTGGTCTAAAACTGTATCATATTTATCTGGAAATTCTTGTATGAATTCATCTGCCTGAGCCAATTTACAAACTCTAACTAATTCTTCATCTGATGCATTCTTATTACCCCATCTCAAGTTTTCTTTTATTGTTCCAGAGAATAATACATTCTTTTGTAATACAACTGCAACTTCGTTTCTTAAAGTTTCTAGGTCATAGTCCCTAACGTCTACCCCACCTACTTTTATAGAACCTTCTGTTACATCATAAAGTCTTGGGATTAAGTTTACTATTGTTGATTTAGAACTTCCTGTTGCTCCTATTATTCCTATTGTTTCTCCCGATTTTATGTTAATATTTATATCTTCCAATGGCAATTCATCTTCTGCTTTTGCATCATCATATTGGAATGATACATGTTCAAAAGAGATTGAGCCGTCTTTTACTTCTTTTACTGGATTTTCCTTATTTTTAATTGTACTTTCTTCGTCTAATACTTCTACAATTCTTTCTGCAGAAGATTGGGCAATAATTATCATAACAAATACCATTGAAATCATCATTAAACTTGAAAGTATTTGTAAAGCATAAGTTATTATACTTGAAAGTTCTCCAGTTTGCATTGAACCTCCAACTATTAACCTAGCACCAAACCAAGATAGTAGCAATATACAAGTATAAATTGCAAGTTGCATTGCAGGTGAGTTAAAAGCAACTATTTTTTCTGCCGTTTTAAATAAATTAAACACTTCATCATTTACTTTTCCAAATTTTTCTTCTTCATGCTTTTCTCTGTTATAAGCTTTTACTACTCTAATTGCATTTAAGTTTTCACCAACAACTTTATTTAAACTATCATATCTTTTAAATACTTTTTCGAAATATGGATGTGCTTTTATTGCAATAAAAAATAATATTACTGCCAATATTGGCATTATTACAACAAATATCCATGCTAGTTCACTATTAATACTAAATGCCATAGCTAAGGCAAATATAAGCATTATAGGAGCTCTTACTAATATCCTTATAATCATCTGGAATGCCATTTGCACATTTGTTATATCTGTTGTAAGCCTTGTTACCAAACTTGATGTTGAAAATTTATCTATATTTGTAAAAGAAAAATTTTGTATATTATAAAACATTCCTTGTCTTAGATTTTTTGCAAAACCTGCTGATGCTTTTGCAGCAAATCTTCCTGATAGCATACCAAATGTTAATGATAAAATGGCTGAAATAACTAAAAATACTCCGATTTTAAAGATATAATTCAAATCACTATTTTGAATACCAACATCTATTATTTTTGCCATCAAGTATGGAATTACAACTTCCATGACAACTTCAAAAATGACAAAAATTGGTGTTAATATTGCATCCTTCTTATACTGCTTTATGTATTTTGCTAGTTTTTTTATCATTTTTTATCTCATCCTTTCTGAGGCACAAATCTGGCTGAAAAAGTGTAATTATTTTTTTCTAAATGTGCCGAACACAACTATTTATTTTAAAACTTTATTTTGTATTTGTCAAGAACATTTTAGCTAAAAATTTGGAACAAATTTTTTACATATTTTAGTAATTTAGAGCGAGCATTTTACGATATTTGCTTTTTTATGTAAATTATGGTATAATGTTACATAGGTCATGTATTGATCTTTAGTACATTGACAATCTTTTTTTGTCGATGGTCAAATTTGTAATCTAAGGTTGAAATGATATATACCTAAACAGATGCAAATTTGATTTGAGACAGCAAAAAATCGCCTTTATGGGCAGGAGGAACAAATCATGAAATATGTTGTAAATGACTTTCACTACGCCACCGCTATGACACACGGCGGCAAGTTCCACGCTGACGACGTGATCGTCACAGTGATCTTGAAAAAGATTTACGGTGACAGTTTCAAGCTTATTCGGACATTTAGAGTTCCGAATGATTTGCCGTCAAATGTCATTGTGTATGACATCGGTGGTGGTGCACTTGACCACCATCAGAAAGGTGGCAATGGCGTTCGCAAGAATGGCGTGCCGTACTCTAGTGCCGGCCTAGTCTGGCGTGAGTTCGGTCATGCGATTGTTCCAGACGAATACGTTTGGGAGATCGTTGATAAAGTGCTCATTCAAGGGATAGACGCCATTGATAATGGCGTCATGCCGTGGACAGATTATCCCGTACAGGCATTAAGCCTGTCGGGGATAATCTCAAGTTTTAATCCAACTTGGGATAGCCAGGAGTCGTCAACTGACCTAGCATTTTCAAAGGCTGTTGACTTTGCAACTGTTGTCTTTGACAACATCTTGCATCAGGCCATGTCAAAAGCAAAGGCAAGAAGCATTGTTGAAGATGCTATTGCCAAGTCTGAAAACCATATCATGGTTCTCGAAAGATTTGCTCCATGGCAGGATCAAATCTTTGCTTCAAGGAATCCCAAGGCCATAAACGTCTGGTTTGTCGTATTTCCTTCGAATAGAGGGGGATACAACTGGCAGTGCGTGCCAGATGAACCAAATTCGTTTGGTCAGCGTCAACCTGTTCCAGAGGGTTGGCATGGCCTAAACGGTATGGACCTTAGAATGGTGACAGGCGTTGCAGACGCAACATTCTGTCATAAAAGTGGATTTATTGGCGGTGCCGAATCTCTTGATGGCACCATGGAAATGGCTAAAAAAGCTGTAAAAGCTGCATTAGCCAAACAACAGGAGGCGATTAAATAAGCAGCTGTCAAAGAAGCAGGAGCTACAATTGTAGTCCCTGCTTCTTCCTTTAGCAAAAAAAATAATCCTTGAAATGTTTATATTTCAGGGATTATTTATATTTTATTGGTGCGGATGAAGGGACTCGAACCCCCACGCCGTTGGCACTGGTTCCTAAGACCAGCGCGTCTACCAGTTCCGCCACATCCGCATATTTACTTAACAATAGTTATTGTAGCACATTTGTAGTAACTATGTCAAGCATTATTTAGCAAAAAATATAATTATTCCACCTATAATTGCTAAAATAAACCCAACAATTTTTAGGCCGTTCGATGCATCATTTTGATCTCCAAATCCAAAAAAGTTTTTTGTAATTACTCGCGCATCATATATTAGGATTATCCCCCCTAATACCATTAATGCTCCAATTAGTCTAAGTATTACTTGAATCATAAAATATCAACATCCTTCTTTTAATTATATTTTTTGCAACTTGTTAATATAATACTATTTTCATTATTAAAAGTCAAACTGCCATTAACAATCTAAAATATACTTTTTCGCTGTCTTTCAAGAAAATTTTCGATAATTCTCCTTTTTTTGTTATTTTTAAATTTCTATACGTTTCATGAATTTATCTTTTATTAGTTCCTTTAATAACTTGTTTTTATCTTTTTCTAGTTTTGGGTCTTCGGCTAAAATTTTCATTGCAACACTTTGCACAGATTTTAGTATTGGCATATCTTCAAATAGGTTTGCAATTTTAAATTCTGGCAAGCCATGTTGCATTGTACCAAAGAAGTCTCCTGAGCCTCTAAGTTCTAAGTCTTTTTCTGATATTACAAAGCCATCATTTGTGCTACACATAACTTTCATTCTTTGTTTTACGGTGTCGCCTTTACCTTCATATTTTAGAATACAATATGATTGATATTCTCCTCTGCCCACTCTTCCACGCAACTGGTGTAATTGAGCCAATCCAAAGCGTTCTGCATTTTCTATTACCATGATGTTACTGTTAGGAACATCTACTCCTACTTCTATAACCGTTGTAGATATTAGCACATCTATTTCACCTGCTTTAAATCTACGCATTATGTCATCTTTGTCCTTTGGCTTCATTTTTCCATGAATACATTCAACATGATATTGTGGGAAGACTTCATTTTTGTAGTTTTCGTAAAGTTTTTCTACAGACTTTAGGTCTAACTCTTCGTTTTCTTCTACAAGTGGGCAAACTATGTATGCTTGTCTGCCTTCTTTTAACTGTTTTAATACAAAGTTATTAACTCTCTCATTCATATTGCGCTCTTTCATATTGACTGCAAATGTTTCTACTGTTTTTCTATTAGGTGGTAATTCATCTATTATTGATATGTCCAAGTCACCATATAAAATAAGTGCTAAAGTTCTTGGTATAGGCGTAGCTGTCATTACAAGCACATCTGGATTTTGACCTTTTTCAACAATTTTCGTCCTTTGCTTTACTCCAAACCTGTGCTGCTCGTCTGTTACTACTAAGCCAAGATTTTTAAATATAACATTTTCTTCTATTAATGCATGTGTACCGATTATTATGTCAATTTTGCCTTCTGCTAGTTTTTCTAAAATTTCCGCCTTTTTCTTTTTAGTAATTCCCGAAATTAGTAGTTCACATTTAATGTCTTTGCCTTTCAAAGTCTTTTCAAAATTTTCTAAATGTTGCGCTGCAAGTATTGCAGTAGGAGCCATTATTGCTGCTTGGTATCCACTTTTTACAGCTTTATACGCTGCGCACATTGCCACTACTGTTTTTCCAGAGCCTACATCTCCCTGTAATAGTCTATTCATTGGTTTACTAGATTCCATATCTTCATCTATTTCTTCTAATACTCTTAGTTGGGCTTTTGTTAGTTTGAATGGAAGTGTATTTATTATGTCAGACATTTTTGCATCTTTGCTGAACTGTATGCCTTTTTCTTCTGTCATATAACTATTTTTCAATTCCAACAAAGCTAACTGTGTTGAAAGCAACTCTTCAAATACTAGCCTTTTTCTTGCTTCATTAAAATCTTTAAATTCCTTTGGAAAGTGTATTGATTTTATTGCTTCATTTATTGGCTCTAAATTATATTCCTCTAAGATATATTCCGGCAATGTTTCTGGTAGTTTTCCTTGCACCTCAAGTAATCCGATTTTCGATTATCCTTCTCAAAGTATTTTGATTTAATTGATATGTTAAAGGATATATAGGAATTATTTTCCCTGTATTTTTGGTTTGCCCTTCCTCATCAAAAACGGGTGACATCATTGTTTTTTTACCATAAGTTTCTGAAATTTTTCCATAAAACGTATATTTATGTCCCACTTCAAATTTGCTTTTTAAATAACTTTGATTAAACCACATTATTGTAGCACTGCCTGTTTCGTCTCTTACCATTAATTTTTGCATTGTTTTTCCGCGTAGCCTAGCATCTATTACTCTGCCACAGGCCACCGCTTCTATTAATGCCTCTTCTCCATTTACACATTGTGCAATACTTTTTGGCTTACTTCTATCTTCATAAGTTCGTGGATAGTATGTAATTAAGTCTTCCAATGTGTAAATATTTAATTTATTCAATAATTTTACTCTATTAGGGCCTACTCCTTTTATAAACTTTACATCTTTTTTTAAATCTATCATTTCTACTCCTCGAAACAACATATAAATTAATCAATTTTTAGCAACTTAAAATTCAAGCTATCCGCACTTACCAATTTAAAATCTATTCCAAAATAATTTCCTTCGATTGCCTCTTTAATTGAATCCCCATGTAAATGTGCATAGTAGCATCTTTTGATATTATATTTTTGCATCGTTGTAATAAATGGATTTATTTCTTTATTGATAGGTGGATAGTGTATAAACACTATTATTTCTTCATTTGTCCTTAACTTTAAGGCTTCTTTTATGGATAATTCTAGCCTGTCCGCTTCTCGCTTTATAAATTTTTCATCTTCTGGCTTATTCGTTAAAGCCCATCCTCTTGTTCCTGCAATGATGCAATTTTCAAATTTATAGGCAGTATTATACACAAAATCTATATTTTCAAAATTATTTTCTTTTAGAAAATTTCGCATTTTTGTAACTGTTGTCCACCAATAATCATGGTTACCTTTTAATAGTAATTTCTTACCGGGCAATTTTGACAAATATTCAAAATCTTGGTATGTATCTTGCAAATATGTTGCCCAAGAGAAATCTCCTAGCAACACTACCAAATCATCTTCTTTTACCGTATTTATCCAGTTATTTTTTATTTTTGCTTCATGATCTTCCCACTTTTCTCCAAATATATCCATTGGTTTTGGACTGTGGAAAGATAAGTGAAGGTCTCCTATTGTATATATTGACATATCTTCTCCATTCAATTTACTATAATTTTAAGTTTGGAATTGCATTTAACTCAAGTCCACTTATATTACCTGCGATATAATTATAATACCCACTTGAAGCTATCATTGCAGCATTGTCAGTACATAATTTCAAGTCTGGCATATATATTTTCATTCCTTTTTTTTCTAATTTTAGGAACTCACTTCTTATATACGAATTTGCGGACACCCCTCCTGCTAATGCTATTGTTTTTATACCTGTCATTTCTATTGCTTTTCTTATATTTGTAATTAATACTTCTGTTACCGTTTTTTCAAAGCTTGCACATAAATCGGCTTTATTTATGTCAGGATTTTTATGATGCAAATTTATAACAGCTGTCTTTATTCCACTAAAACTGAAATCTAAAGTATCATCATCAAAATGCGTTTTTGGCAAATCTATTACTAGCGAGCCCTCTTGTGCTAATTTATCTACCTTGGGACCTCCTGGATAGCCAAGTCCAACTACTCTTGCAACTTTATCAAAAGCCTCTCCTATAGCATCATCTCTTGTTTTTCCTAACACTTTAAAATCTGTGTAGCCATTAACATATACTATTTGTGTATTTCCTCCTGACATCATCATACATAAAAATGGTGGCTCTAATTCTTTGTATGTAATATAATTTGCAGCAATGTGACCTTGTATATGGTTAACCCCTACTAATGGCTTATTAAGTGAATATGCTAGCGCCTTACCATAAGATAATCCAACTAGTAGAGCTCCCACCAAACCTGGCCCGATATGTAGGTGCTATTACATCTATATCCTTAAATTCTAATTTTGAATTTTCTAGCGCTTTTTTTGTTACTCTGGAAATAGCTTCAATATGATTTCTTGAAGCTATTTCAGGCACTACTCCTCCATATTTTTCATGTATAGGAATTTGTGTGTCTATAACATTTGATAATATTTCTCTTCCATTTTTTACTATTGCAACTGATGTTTCATCACAACTTGATTCAATTCCGCATTGTTAGAATGTCTTTCATCTATATCATATTCCTTTCCTACACTAATACAGGTTCTAAATACTTAAAACCGCATTTAAAACCTGTGCCTAATTATAATATTAAACTACATATATTCATTATTTTATCTGCAAGCCACACTATTGCTGGTGATATTATCCTTCCAGCTATTCCTGTTATCCATATTACTATAAATACTAGATAGAATATCTGCTCATTGTTCATAAACCATTGTTTAGCTTTATATGGTAAAAATGGTCTAATTATTTTTGAGCCATCCAATGGTGGTAATGGAATTAAGTTAAATACTCCTAATCCAACATTAGTTATAATTGTAGACATTATCATTTGCATTATTATAAATCCTATTTCGGATTCTATAAATGCTGCTGTTGCAAATTTATATACCACAAAGTATACAATTCCAAATACAAATGCAAGAATTATATTCATTAATGGTCCTGCCAGCGATACTATCGCTTCACCCTTTTCCATTGAAAATTTTCTTGTAAAATTACTTGGATTTATATGTACAGGTCTTCCCCAACCAATATGAAGAAATACAAGCATTAATGTTCCTATTGGATCTAAATGTGCAAATGGGTTTAAACTTAATCTTCCTTCATTTTTTGCTGTGTTATCGCCTAACATATATGCTGTTATACCATGTGCAAACTCATGGAATGTAATTGCAACTAGCACTCCTGGTATTCCTAATAATGTTAAATATAATTCTTCAGGACTAGCTAGTAAAGTAGCTAATGATATTACTACTAATATTGCAATTACAATATAAAGTGTTCTTTTATCAATTGAAAAATTAAACATATTATCTCCTTTGTTAAACTTTTATTTTAATTTTTTGCAATGGCTTTGTTTGATTTTCTATCTTTCAGTTTTCTAAATTAATTTAAAGGGCGCATTGTTGGGAATAATAGTACATCTCTTATTGACGCAGAGTCTGTAAGTAACATTACTAATCTATCTATTCCAATTCCTTCTCCTCCTGTTGGTGGCATTCCATATTCAAGAGCCATAATAAAGTCTTCATCCATCATTCCTGCCTCATCATCACCGTTTTCTCTTGCTCTTATTTCCTCTTTAAATCTCTCGTATTGGTCTATTGGATCATTTAGCTCTGAAAAAGCATTTCCATATTCACGTCCGCCAATAAATACTTCAAATCTTTGCGTTAAACGAGGATCATCTTTACATTTTTTAGCAAGTGGTGAAATTTCTATTGGATAATCATATACAAATGTTGGTTGAATTAATGTTTTTTCAACATATTCATCAAAGAATAAGCTAATTACATTTCCCCTTTTTTCTTTTCCTTTTGGAATTTCTATGTTTCTTTCTTTTGCTAGGCTAATTGCCTCTTCATCTGTATTAATAGTATTAAAGTCAATTCCTGTTACTTCTTTTATACTATCTATCATACTAATTCTCTTCCATTTTCCGCCTAACTCAATTTCTGTTCCTTGATATGTTATTTTAGTCGTTCCACATACTTTCATAGCACATCTTTGGAATATTTCTTCTGTTATGTTCATCATATCATGGTAATCTTGATATGCAGCATAGAATTCAATAGAGGTAAATTCAGGATTATGCCTTATATCCATACCTTCGTTTCTAAATATTCTTCCTATTTCATATACTTTATCATATCCACCAACTATAAGCCTCTTCAAATTTAATTCTGTTGCTATTCTTAAATACATATCTATATCTAATGTGTTATGGTGTGTTATAAATGGCCTTGCTGTAGCACCACCTGATATTGTATTTAATATTGGTGTTTCAACTTCTAAATATCCTTTTTCATTTAAAATATTCCTTATTTCATTAATTATCTGTGTTCTTTTAATAAAAGTTTCTTTTACCTCTGGATTCATTATTAAATCTACATATCTCTGTCTATACCTTAAATCAACATCTTTTAGTCCATGAAATTTTTCTGGAAGTGGTCTTAATGATTTAGAAAGTAATGTAACTTCTTTTGCATGAACTGATATTTCTCCTGTTCTCGTTTTAAATACAAATCCAGTAATACCAATTATATCTCCTATATCGTAAGTTTTAAATTCTTTATAGCTTTCTTCTCCCAAGTCATTTATGCTTACATAACTTTGAATTTTTTCATCACTATCTTGTATTGTACAAAATGACGCTTTACCCATTATTCTTTTTGCTATTATTCTTCCAGCAACTGTTACATCTTTTTGTTCAAATTTCTCATAATTTGCTTTTATTTCTCCAGCCGTATTTGTTCTATTAAATTTAGTAATTTCATAAGGATTTTTTCCTTCATCTTGTAATTCTTTTAGCTTATCTCTTCTTATTTGCATTAAACGATTCATATCTAATTCTTCTGTTTGATTGTTCTTGTTATTATTTTCTGACATTGATATCTCTCCTTTTTCCAATATGTGTATATTATATAGCAAAACAGCTTAAAAGTAAAGTATTATAAGGCAAAAGCATTGATAATTTATGTTAAGTCATCAATGCTTTTATTTTTCATACTATGGCAATTCTGTAGTTTCATTAGTATATGTTACTGTTGCTTGTATAATTCCATATTCATTAATATTTGATGTTATTAAATTTGATGCATCATTTTGTGCTTCGTTTATTACTGTATTATTTAGAATATCTACTTCCAATGATGCTGGTATACTTGCATAACCACTTGGTACATTTGTTATATTTAATTTATACGTTGTACTATCTTCTTCTTGATTAAATAATAAATAGCATTTTCCATTATTATCTGATGTAACTGTTGTTGCTCCAGTAGAGGTTGTGACAGCTTTTCCAGTAGCATCTGTTATTTGATATTCTGCTCCTTGAAGGACTGTTCCTTGAGAGTTAACAGTTGTTACCTCAAATGCCATTGGCCTTATGATTGTTTCTATTTTGTTTCCATTTGTGTCTACTGTTAATATATGTAAATAATGAACTCCTGTCTCTGATGGTTTTAAAGTAATTTCTTGGTCTTGTGATGTTAAGTTGCCTCCAGTATATAAACTTTCATCTGTGCCTATTTCTGTACTTGTTGTATTATATACCCATTTACATTTTGAGAAATCTATTGTTCCATCACTATGTGTTTGATGTATTATTTCTTTAATAGAACCATCACTTTCAGGCTGTGTTGAACTAATCTGAGCTGTTGCTTTATTTGGCTTTGTTATTGCTCTAGTTGGTGTATCTATCTTAACTGCTATTGTATCTGACATTACATCTCCATTTTGAACATATATTTCATAAGTTCCATAATTATCTACTACAAAACTCAAGTTATCACTAGTGCTTTCATAATCAGAACCTTGTAATTTATATTTTACTTCCCATTTATCTATATTACCTGAATAATTTATGCCTTCTATAGTTATTCGCCATTTATTATTAGATATGTTATCTACTTTTGTACCTGTAATTGATGGCTTTCCTGTGTTTTTATCGTTATATTCTACATTATATAAACTATCTGGCAATTGTTCTAATGTATAATAAGTAGTTCCTTCGTATTCTAGTCCTTCAAAACTTACAACACTTCTCTCTTCAATATTGACAAAGAAAGTTTGCTGCATATCTTCAACTCCTAGAGAATTTAGAGTTGATTCATCATAGTACCTATATCCATCACGGTTTGTAATTCCAGAAGCACTGCTTGTGAACACTATATTTGCTTGATTTACTATATCTTGGCTATATGATATATCTTTTCCAATACTATTAGACTGTATATTACCATTTTGTACTTGCTCATAAAGCTCATTTACTTCTGTTTGCATTTGTTCCATCTCTGATGTGAAACGTGTTAGTTTCGCAGAATTTATTGATTCTACTCCACTAACAGTTGCTACAGAAACTAATATTCCTAAAACTATTATTAATATTACCAATGCTAGTAAAGTAATTCCTTTTTCTTCCCCTATAATTTTTTTCATTAGTTAACCCCCTATTTAATTGGCTGGGCATCATTACCATTAAATGAACACTCAATTTCTTCAATATCTGGTAATTTTGCCTTAGTTTCTTTGTTTCCTACATTAAACATGATAGTCAAATCACTATCATATATGTATATTCTATATATTAACACATCAACTAACATTTGTCTATACCTGATGTCGTTTTCACTTCCATTTCTTATCAACTTTAAGAAAGCCTTTATTTGTGGTATAGTCATTTGAATATATGCTTGTTCTTCCTCCATTATTTGCTTTTGTATTTCGATTCTTTCTTCTTCCTCTTTTTGTATTTCTTCAAATATTGTTTGCTTTACAATGTCTACTTTACATTTTTTCAAACTATCAAGCAAATTAGCCCTTTCTTTTTCTTTTAATTTTAGTTGTTTTTGCAATGCTTTTAAGTTAGATTTACTCTTTTGCTTTTTAGAGTATTCTACAATTTCTTTTGCAATTATATTTATATTTTCATCAGTAAGGATCTCTCTCGCTAGGTCTACGACTAAATCCTCAATGTAATCCTTGCCGATATTCTTTCTGGCGCATTTCCTCTGCCAATTACCTTTGCAACTGTAATAACAATGTAATTTTCCATTTCTAGAAGTTCCACTAACACCAACCATCATTTCTTTACAATTTCCACAAAATAGTTTTGTAGTTAGCAAATATTGTGTTTTTGCTCTCTTCCTTGCTGGTGCTTTTTTGTTATTCAATAGTTTGTTTTGTGCTTTATAAAATAATTCTTCTTCAACAATACTAGGGATAACTCCTTTGGTTTCTTTTCCCTTATATGAGTATATCCCTATATATTTCTTATTTAAAATTATTGTCCTTATACTGTTTTTGTTAAATTCGTTACCTTGTGAAGTTTTAATTCCTTTTTTATTTAAGTATCTAATAATATCAGCCATTGTATTGTCATTTACATACATTTCAAATATCTTATGCACTATTGGTGCTGTTTCCTCGTCTATTACAAATTTTTTCTTGTATATCTTTTTGTTAAATGGTCCATTTTGTTCTTCTACAATTTCTAGTTTTAATCCTAACGGAACATTACCACCATTATAGAAATGCTTATCCCCATTTATATCCATACCTCTTCTCACTTTTACAGATAGTTCATCAGAATAATATTTGTTTACACTTCTTATTACACCTTTTAAAAGGTTTCCACTTGGGTCATCTGTAAAATTTTCCTTAGCAGAAATTACTGTTACGCCGTTTTCATTTAACTTGTTTTCGTTAATAGCGTCTTTAATATCTCCTCTTCCGAATCTATCTAACTGATAAACTAGTACACCTTGAAATCGTTTTTTATCACTATCTTCTATCATTTTTTGGAATTGCTCACGATTATCATTTGTACCAGTCATTGCCCTATCAATATATTCATTTACTACTGTAAGATTATGTTGCTTTGCATATTCATAGCAAACTTTTAATTGTCCCTCAATAGACTGTTCTGTTTGGTTATGTGAACTGTATCTTGCATATATTACTACATTCAATTTTTATTTGCCTCCTCTTCAATAATTTTTTTACAAGACTTTAATTCATTTTCTATTTTCTCTAAAAAAGTTTTTTCTATAATTTCCTTTGTATTTACTGTTTCAGTAGCAAAATGTCTATCAAATTTAATTTTTAAATCTTCAATTTTTTTAAGGCTACCATTAGGCATAATATAAATATCGTCCTTATTTGCTTTTATAGAAAGATAATTATGTATTGTACTCAATAGTGGAATACATCTATTTAATATCTTTTCAAATTGTTCCGTATAACTTTTTTCCGCTTCTATGAATGCTTTTTCATATTCTTTTTGTGTCATTCCTTCTTTTGTTATAGGAGAAAAACCTTCCATTAAGTTAATTTCTTCTTGTTCTATTAAAAAATTTATAGTTTTCATTAACTCTGTATGTTTTACAACTTTTAATATCTCAAATGCTTTTTGAGACAAACCTGTTTCTCTAATAATATCTTCATACTTATAATTAGGCGCTTCCTCTTTCCCTAAAAGATAATGCCCACTAACATTAAGTACTTTTGCCATCTTTTCTAAATTTCTTGTATTAGGTAACATTTCTCCGTTTAAATATTTTGATATAGAACTTGCTGAAATATCTGTATCACTTGCAAATGCTTTTTGCGAGGTATTTAATTTTTTATATTCTTTATTAAATCTCTCTCTAAAAATCTTTAATTGTTTTTGATATTGTTTGTCATCTTCCTTTTTTGCTTTTATTTTTCCTCTTGCCATATACTTTCACCTCCAATTTCTTATAATAAATTTCATTGCTATTTTTAAGAACTTTTTTATAATAAGTAAACTTTCAAAAATTCTATTTACAAACTAGTAATTTGGTTTTATTATAGTTTTATACTAATTTCATAAAATCAATTATTTTAAAAAAGTTTATAATAATAAATTCATTATAACACTTTTGATATCGAAAGTAAACACAATAAAGTGATTTTATGAAAATTATTTAAAGAAAGGAGTTTATCAAATGCAATTACATTTTGAATTAAGTACCTCACAAATAAAACAGATTGCTTCTTATATTTCTTTACAAGATATTCAAAATAGTATTCAAAAGAATCCAAAAGAATATGAGAAAATACTAAACGAAGATGCTATTTTAAATACAAAAGATGATGTCTCCTCTAAAATACAAAAGAATTGCAATGCTAAATGGACTCAATTTTCAGATGATACAATTTGCAAAGTAAAGTTAGGAGGTGAACAAAAATGAGGAACTTAAAAATAACTAATTTTATGAGAAATGCTAAATATAACAACATTTCAAAAGAAAAATTAGACGAAATATTTTCAAGTGGATATAACAGACGATTAAAAGAAAAGTGCAAAGACACTTACAATATGTTTGATTTTAAACAAGGAATACTAATTGCAAATCATTTAGTAAGACTTGATGAAGATAGATATATTGTAGATCTTATGATGTTTGCATTAGCACACATTGAAGATTTAGAAAAAACTGTTACAGACTTAGAGGACATTATAAAAGAATTAGAAGAAGAAAACAACTCTGAGCAAACAGTAAATAATGAAGAAAATGAGGAAATGTAAAAGTTTCCTCTCCTAATATACAAGAAAGGACGGAGTGAGAAATGGAAAATAAACAAAAAACAATAGAGGTAGAACTTTTAGAGATTTTATCTTCAATTTCAAGCAATTTATCTTACATTGAAGAAGATTTATCAAACATTGTAGAAAAATTGTCTGGTATTGAAAACAACACAAATAATATTATTTAGGAGGTTATGAAAAATGCACTATATTGAATTAAAGGCTGACAAAAGCCCTATAAGAGAAAATTATAAGAAAAAATATAACTCTTTTGAAAGTTTAGAAAATGCAGGAGTAATGCTTAATGAAAATGTAGTGCTTATTGATTTTGACGGAGACAATAAAGACGAAAACAAAATCATTGAATATATTGACACTACATATCCAACATTGAAAGTTATAACAACAAAAGGTGTACATTTCTATTATGCAAAACCTCATAATTTAAAACTTAAAAAGAGTATGATAGATACAATAACAGTTGGTGGATTCCAAGTAGATTATAAAACTAGCAAAAACCAATATGCTGTTATAAAACTTAATGGAAAAGTCAGAGAAATGAACAGAGAATTTTCTTTTGAGAATTTGGCTGAATTACCACCTCTACTTTATCCATTACCAAAGAGAGAAGATAATTTGAGTGGTATGGTTGAACACGACGGAAGAAATGACTCACTTTTTAGACATTTGTGTAGTGTTCAAGCACTATACCCTAATATAGATTTAGCAGAAATTGCTGAAACAATAAACAAAGTAGTATTTGGAGAGCCGTTAGACTCTAACGAATTGTATAGTGTTGTTGATAGTGCTAAATCATATTTTGGCACAAATGAGCATTCTAAAAGTGATATAGATATAATATCTTTTGCTCAATGGGTAATTCAAAAGTTAGATGTCAAAATGTATAATACAGATTTGTACTTTTTTGAAGGAAATAGATATATAAGTGATAATAAATTGCTTGTAAAAAGAATAACACAATTTTTAAAACTAAAAAAAGCACAAGACACCGAACTTTTATATCAATTAACAAAACTATCTGACGAAATTAACACAAGTTTGAAAGAAATGCCTATACTACTAAAAAATGGTACAATAGTTGATGGCGAATTTGTGAGTATAGACAAGCCACCATTTACTCCATTTTATTTAGATATAGAATACAACCCTAATGCTTATGACGAAAATGTAGATAAGTTTTTAAATGATATAACTTGTAATCGTAAAGAATTACGACTAACATTAGAAGAACTGCTAGGACATATATTGCTTACAAATAAATTTCCAGCGCATGTATTCTTCTTATCTGGTACTGGGAACAATGGTAAAAGTACATTTTTAGAAATGATTAACAACTTTGTTGGAGATTTAGGACAAAATTTAGGTTTGGACGCATTTAATGACGGTACAAGTGTTGCTACTTTAAATGGTAAACTTTCAAATTGCTCTGACGAAACTGATGATGTCTTTATTGATAAATGCAAAGGTTATAAGAGTTTAGCAAGTGGAAACACGATTACAGTAAGACCGATATATTCTCAACCTGTTAAAGTGCAGAATACCGCTACTCTTATACTATCAGCAAATAAAATGCCAGAATTTAAAGACAAGTCAAAAGGCTTTTTTAGAAGACTTATGATAATTCCCTTTGATTTTGTTATTGAAGAAAAAATCGAAAATTTAGATAAATTATTAAGCACACCAAATGCTAAGAGTTATATCTTAAATCTAGCATTAAATGGTATTAAGAGTATAAAAGCAAATGGATATAAAATGAGTAAGAATAAATATCTACAAGAGAAAATAGACGAGTATGTTTTAGATACAGACACAGTCAAAAGTTTTTTGGAAGAAGATCCAATAATAGACGGTCGAATTACAAGTGATGTTCATAAGCAATATGTATTGCATTGTATGGATATTGGAAAAATGCCACTTGGTTTAGGCAACTTTACAAGCAGACTAAAAGATTATGGCTACTATTCTGTACCAAAGAACATTAACGGAAAAACCAAAAGAGTCTATGTAAAGCAATAAATTTAATTACACGACAGGTTACATCTTCTTTTTAATCAAAGTATTACCAGTATAAACAAATTACACTATTACATTATTACACTAATAAAAAATAAATTTAATTAGAAATTTTATATAAGTAAGCAATTATAAAATAAAAAATTAAAAATAAATTTTATAAAAATTAAATGTAATTGTGTAATTGGTGTAATTGTTTCATTTGGTAATATATAGATAAATAAGTAAGTGTAATTTTGTTGTAATAGTTTTGTTTTTATATTAGATTTTTAAAATAAGAACTTTTTAAAAATGATATTTACATATTTACTTATTTACTAAAAGAACTTAAAGAGTTAAATTCTGTTTACTATGTAAATCAAAAGAAAACACTTTTTTATTCACTTTACTTTGAATATAACATAGTTCATATTTACTGATATTTACCTTTTATTCCTGTATCAAGTCATCTAATTTTACACCCAATGCAACTGATATTTTATAGAATGTTTCGACAGAAAAATTATAGGCTGTTTTCTCGCTTTCAATTTGTCTAATAAAATCGTGTGATAAGTCTACTAGTTCTGCTAATTCTGCTGATGTCATTTTTCTTATACTAATGATTAAATTTTGATTTTAGATATAAAATTATATTATTTATTTATAAAAGTTATCTAGATTTTATCCTCGTTAAAACTAGAATAACATAAATTATATATTTTAATCTTATAAAAATTGAAAATTTGATTTTAGTTGCTTTAATCTTCATTTTTCATATTCTTTATATCTTCCAAATCCATATTATCAATAGCATATTTAATCATTGCATTGATAATGTAATTGTATGATTTTTTGCTTTTTTTAGATAATTTTTCTATTATATTAAAATCATTCTCGTCTACTCTTATAGAGAATTGTATTTTATCTGCTCCACTAGGAATTTTAAAAGCCATATTATGCACCACCTTTGAACTATTTTTAGTTTACATTAGCATTTTACAATTTTAAAAAAATTATGTATAGTTCATAAATAGTTCGTTATATAACCTAAAATAGTTGACTTTGCTTTTGCTTTTTGATAATATATCTATGGACTTTAAGAAAGAAAGGAGCTTTTAAATGCTTACTTTATACGATGGAAATAGTAAAACTTGGTCAGAAATGACTCCACAAGAACAAAAAATTTCTTTAATTGTTATAGGGATTATGCTTCTTGTAATAGTAGCATTAGGAATATACTATTTCTTTAAAAATCGAAAAGGCAAATAATAATACAAAAGATAAGGGGGTGATTTTGTGAATAAATTTTTGAAAAGCCAAAAAGGAATTAGTTTAATTACATTGATACTTATTATAATTATAATCGTTGTTGCAATTATTTTATTCTTTGCGACTAAAAACGATTCCAAAGACAATATGTTAGGAACTACAACAAGTAGTATTTCTTATCCAACAGAAACATTACGGCTTAAACGAAGAACTTAACTTAGTAGATGACAATGGTGGTAAGGCTTCCATTACAATTACAGGAATACGAGAAACATCTGATAGAAATCAATTTTCTGACAAAAACTTTGCACAAGTATTTGTAATTGATTATACTTATAAAAACATTTCTTCTACTGATTCAATGTATATCGGTAGTTCAAATTTTAAAATAATTGACGAAAAAGGCGAAATTGGTGGAACTTATCCTGTAAGTGTTACATATCCACAAGATATAATAGCAGGAACTACTTGTAGAGCTCAAATAGGATTTGGTGTGAATAATTATAGCAATAAAGTAAAATTACAATTTTGGGGTTCAGTTTGGGACGAACAACCAGTTGCTATATTTGAATTAGATGTCTAAAATTCGTAACTTAATGTTTGAAATAAATTTTATTGTACTTAATTAAAGTAAAAAAATACTAATAAGGCTGATATGTTTTTACATATTTATATTTAGATTTTAAAATATTTATAAGGAGCAAAAATTGAAAAACTTTAAATTATTAAATAATACTATATCTTTTGACGAAGATTTGCTTAAATGTTCTAAAATATATCTGAAAAAATCAGAATGTTTAGACAAATATAGTAGTCATTATGATAAAGAAAAACAAGACAAAATAAACAATATAGAAGAACTAATAAATTATAGTCAAGTTATATTAAATGCAATAAATTTTGGAATTGATAGTGCAGTATCTGATGTATTAAATATATTTGTAGAAAATAGCATACTAGATAAATCTGAAACAGAAATAAAGCAAAATTGTTCTGTAAGAGAAAAGGCTAATCAGTACTTGGCAAAAATACAAATTTCTATAAATCAAACACAAAATGAAATGAACAATGTTATTGATATAGCAGAAAGAGAAAGTGCTAGAATTGCAGATAATTCTGTTCAAGGTAATTATATAAATATATTATCTAATAGTGTATGGGATTTAACTGTTGCTGATTATATGAACTATAAAGAAGAGGAAAAAGTAGAACGAAAAAAAGAAAGAATTTATCAAAAAAATGTACGCTGGGGATACCAACAAGCATCAATGATAGAGCAAGAATTTTGTTTAAAAGCAAAAACAACAATGGAAACAGATTTAAAAACATTTGGTACAATTGGAATAGAAGAATTATTTTTGTATTGCATAAAAACTTTAATTGAATATAAGAAATTATCTAGTTCTGTTATAGATAATATTGATAAAGAAAAATCTATGACTATTTTGCAAAATGTAAAAAAAGTATTAGATAGAAAAATTGTATATGAACAATTACTTACAGCATTAAAAACATATCCTTTTTCAAAAGAAATTCATTGTGAAATTTTAAAACATATTTCTACTGATACGGATATAAAATCATATATAGACTTAATAGAGTTTATCGGTTGCAAAGATATCACAACAGAAATTTGTTTAGAAAACTGTTTTAATAAACTAGATAATACAACATATCTTAAAATCTTGAAGAACATAGATAGCAATAGATATTTACAGATGTGTATAAATCAAATAAATAATTCTTCCAATGAAGATATTTCGCAAGAAATAGAAAATAATCAGCATAAATTTAAAATTTTAAAAGATGTGTGGGAAAAGGATAATCCTATTATATCACAAAATGAAAAAAAGAATTTTAATAATATAATTCATAAAATTCAAACAAAGTATAATGTAGAATATAATGGAAACATTGAAGATTTGAATTATGAAAATTTGAAATCTTTTTTGGAAAACTCAAAGCAAGTCTACACAATGAATAAATTAGAAAAGAAAAAGACAGTAAAGAAGATTATATGTTATACTTTATTTGTAATATGGTGTTGCGGTCTATTATTTGGTGGAGGAATTGAAGCATTACTTGGTTTCTTGATTTGTTTTTGTTTACCGATAGTAATAATATATAAACTTATACGAAAACTGATTTCTAAGTTTAAAAAATGAAAAATTTACTGGCTTTGACCTCTGCCGTTGTTAAATATTTTTAAAATAATTTTCAGCCTCGCCGTCGACAGTCGTTTGTTGCAACAAAAAAAGAGAGAAGATAGACTTTTTTAGTCAAAATCTTCTCTTTTTTGTTCATTTTTATCCAGATAAACGAGGTTAAATTCTGGTAAACTTAGTATTCATTTAATATAATAATATATCTTTTTTTCATAAGTTATCTAGAATTAAACCTGATTAAAACTTTCATTGAAAATCAAAAAAATTGCAAAAATCGTGTTATTTTTTGAAAAATTAAAGCCTTATATTCACAGCAAATCCACCAATATAGTAAATCGTGTTCATATAAGGGAATATTGGTTGGGGTAGTAGGATTCGAACCTACGAAATGTCGGAGTCAGAGTCCGATGCCTTACCGCTTGGCGATACCCCAATATCAACTTGTAAGTTTTACATATTATATATTAACACAATTTTGGAAAAGTGTCCATATTTTATAGCAAACTTTTTGCTGCATATATATAATCATTTTTATATATTTAGCAAAATTTCTTCAGCTTTTTTATAGTTTGGAGCATAAGTTTCAAGCATTTTTATAAATTTTTTTGAATGTGTTTTATATTTTAAATGACAATATTGATGTATTACTACATAGTCTATAACATTACGATCATATTTAACTATTTCTGGATTTATTGTAATTTTGTCGTTTTCACATTTTCCCCAAGATTTTATTTTTTTTATTTCATATTCTTCAGGAGCAAATCCTAATGTTATTCTGGCTTTTTCCATTGCTCTTTCTATTTCTACTTTTGCAATTTGCTCATACATTTTTTCAATTGCCAAGTCTAAAACTTCAGAACTAGAAATTTTTTTATATTTATTTGGAAGTGATATTTTTATTAATTTATTTTCAACATTTAGTTCTATTATTTTTACATTTTTGTAAATAATCTTTACTTTATAGTCTACTCCTAGCACTGGAACAGGATGTCTCTCAATCTCTTTATTTCCAATAGTTCTCACAATCACTTTTCTTTTTACTAAATTCATTTCTATCGCTCCTTTTTTATTTAGTGTTCAAATTTTTGTTTTGCAAATTGTTGTTCGCTTTTGATGTTATTATTTTACATTCATTTTTTTATTTTGTCAATACTTTTTACGAAAGTTTTTTCTCTGTTTATGGCAACCATTTGTTCTTATACTGTCATATCAACGCAAATATTGATTTTATATTTTCAAAAAATATTTATTTTTTTTATTTTTTATAATATAATTTCATTGTAAATAAAAATGTAATTATATAGGAGTGATTTTTTGTGAAAAATATTTTGTTTAAAGGCTGTGGAACAGCTATCGCTACGCCTTTCGATGAGAATGGTGTTAATTTGAAAGAGTTTGAGAAGCTAGTAGATTTTCAAATCAAAAATGATGTAGATGCTTTAATTGTTTGTGGTACAACTGGAGAATCTTCGACTATGACAATGGATGAAAAGATTGATACTATTAAATGTGCATTGAAAGTTGCCAATAAAAAGATTCCAATTATTGCTGGAAGTGGTGGCAATAATACAAGACAAGTAATAGAGACTTCTAGGAAGTTTGAATCTCTTGGGGTTGATGGCTTGTTGATTGTTACTCCATATTATAATAAGTGCACACAAAGAGGCTTAGCCCAGCACTATAGAGTTATAGCTGAAAGTGTTAATTTACCTATTATTTTATATAGTGTACCAAGCAGAACTGGCGTAAATATAGAGCCTAAAACTTGTTTGGAGTTATCAAAAATTGCAAATATCGTAGCCATTAAAGAAGCTAGCGGAAATTTATCTCAGGTAGCTGAGATTGCACATCTTTGCGGTGGCAATTTAAGAATTTATTCTGGAAATGATGATCAAGTCTTGCCTATTCTTTCTTTAGGTGGATTGGGTGTTATTTCTGTTTTGTCAAATATTGCGCCTAAATATACTCATGATATGGTTTATAATTTTTTAGATGGCAGAGTAAGTGAAGCAACCAAAATGCAATTAGATGCTATCCCTTTAATAAATGCTTTATTTTCAGAGGTAAATCCTATCCCTGTAAAAGCTGCCTTAAACTTTTTAGGTTATAATTTTGGTATACCTAGACTTCCACTTACGCCAATGTCTAAAGATAAAGAACTTAAGTTACAAGAGACTATAACAAATTTTTTTAATTGAAACAGTTAATATTAATAAAAAGCAAAGATTAAAATAATCATGACATAAGAAAGGAAGTATTATATATGTTAGAAATTATGGTAAATGGATGTAATGGTAAAATGGGGCAAATTGTTTGTGATTTAATCGAGCAAGATAAAGATATGGTTCTAAAGGCTGGATTTGATAAAAATATAACAGGAGAATTTGCTTTTCCTGTTTTCGATAAGATTGAAAATATTAAAGAAAAACCAGATGTTATAATTGATTTTTCTGTCCCAATGGCCACTTTGAATATATTAGAATATGCTTGTAAATTTGGTGTCCCTATAGTGATTGCTACTACTGGTTTTTCTGCTGAACAAGAAAGAAAGATTATAGATTATAGTAAAAAAATTCCTATTTTTAAGTCTGCAAATATGTCTTTTGAAATTATGGTAATGAAAAAGCTAGTTTCATGGCTTGCTCCTTTATTAAAAGGCAGTGATATAGAAATAACTGAAACACATCACAATCGAAAAATTGATGCACCTAGTGGAACTGCCCAAATGCTTGCAGATACAATAAATGAATCTTTAGGAAATACTTTGCACTGTGAATATAACAGACATGATAAACATGAAAAAAGAGATAAAAATGAAATTGGCATGAATTCTATTAGAGGTGGTAATATTGTTGGAGAGCACTCTGTTCAGTTCTTTGGAGATTTTGAGACTTTTGAAATTAAGCACACTTCTTATTCTCGCAATGTATTTGCAGAAGGTGCCATTAAGGCCGCACAATTTATTGTCAAGCAAAAACCAGGATTATATAGTATGGACGATATGTTTAAATTATAATATACAAAAAGCCGATATACTTTATATATATCGACTTTTTATAATATTTAAAAAACTATTTTGTTTCTTCAGATTTTTCTTCTTTAGAAGCTACCTCTGTTTTTGCCTCTTCTGCAGCTGGTTTAGCTTCAGCTTTTGCTTCCTCTACTACTGGAGCTTCTGTTGTTTCAGCTTTTTCTGCTACTTCTGTTGTAGCTTCTTCTGTAGCTGGCTCGCTATCAGATAAATCTTCTTTTAAAACGATTTCTCTGTTTTCAATTCTAGCACCTACTTGTTCTTTAGTCTTAGCAGCTTTACCAGCTCTGTCTCTTAAATAATATAATTTTGCTCTTCTAGCTTTACCAACTCTTACAAGTTCTACTTTTTCAACTAATGGTGAATGTACTAAAAATGTCTTTTCAACACCAACACCATAAGAAATTTTTCTAACTGTAAATGTTTGGTTAATTCCTCCCCCTTGTATTTTTATAATAATTCCTTCAAAAACTTGGATTCTTTCTTTGTTTCCTTCTTTTATTCTTACGTGAACTCTTACTGTATTACCAACTTTTAATTCTGGTATTTTACTTTTTAATTGTTCATGTTCAATAGATTTTATAATATCCATTTTAGAACTTCCTCCTTTTCTTAATATTTTATGAGCGGTACAAACTTGTACATCATTTAATTTTTGTTTTGCAATAAATCTGGCCTTTTTTCACTAGTCACTTTTATAGCATTTTCTTTTCGCCATTTTTCTATATTTTGATGATTTCCAGAAAGTAACACTTCTGGTACTCTTACTCCTTCAAATAGCTCTGGTCTTGTATATTGTGGATATTCTAAAAGTCCATCTGAAAAACTTTCTTCTTTAATTGAATCAGCTTTAAGCACACCCTCAATATATCTGCTAACACTGTCAATTAGTACCATTGCTGGTAACTCTCCTCCTGTTAGCACATAATCACCAATAGATATTTCCTCATCAACTATTTTATCTATCACTCTTTGATCTATTCCTTCATAATGACCACAAAGGATTATCAAATGATTTTCATGGCTCAATTCTTTTACCTTTTTTTGGTTTAATGTTTGCCCTTTTGGTGACATATATATAACTTTACTATTTTCTGTTTCAACAGATTTATAAGCATCATACACAACATTTGGCATCATTACCATTCCTGCGCCACCGCCATAAGGAGTATCATCTACTTTTTTATGTTTATCTTTAGAAAAATCTCTAATATCTATTAAATTTATTTCTATTAGTTTTTTTTCTACCGCTCTTCCTATTATGCTTTCACGTAGAGGTGTAAACATCTGTGGGAAAAGTGTTAAAACATCAAATTTCATTTCATCCCCCTATATCAAACCAGGAATTAAGTGAACTATTATTTTTTTGTTTTCTAAGTCTACTTTTTTTATAACGTCAGCTATGCCTGGCAAAAGTATTTCTTTTTTTTCTTTATTTTTTACAACATATATATCATTACTTCCTGTGTTATATATATCTTCTACATTTCCCAGTAAGTTACCATCATCTGTATATACTTCCAAACCTATTAAATCAACTATGTAATAGATGCCCTCCTCAAGAGGTTCTTCTTTTTCTCTATCAATATAGATATAACATTGCTTTAATTCTTCTGCACTATCCATTGTATCAATTCCATTAAGTTTTAGTAAAACTAGATTTTTGTGGTACTTTACCTCTTCAATTCTATACTCTTTTTTAACACCTTGTTCTTCAATATATATTGTTTCTAAATTATCAAATCTTCTAACATCATCAGTAAATGGAACAATTTTCATCATTCCTTTTACTCCAAATGTATTTACAATTTGACCTATTTCAAGATATTTCGTCATTTTTCAACTCCATAATTATCCTATAAACTCAACAGATACTCTTTTCTTATCTCTGTTACCTATTGCATGCATAATATTTCTTATTGAATTAGCCATCTTACCTTGTTTTCCTATTATTTTGCCCATATCTTCGCTTGCGACTTTAACTTCATAAATTATAGTTTTTTCATTCTCAGTTTCCTTAATTTCAACTTCTGATTTATTATCAACTAAATTTAAAATAATAGTTTCCAATATTTCTTTCATTATGATTCCTCCAGATTTATTCTAAAATTTCTGCTGTAAGCATAAATTAAGCATTTGCTTTTTCAATTAATGCTTTTACTGTGTCTGTTGGTTTTGCACCATTTTTAATCCATTTTTCAACCTTTTCTTTGTCTAAAACAATTTTTGATGGTTCTGACATTGGATCATAAGTTCCTAATTGCTCTATTATTTTACCATCTCTTGGGCTTCTTGAATCTGCAACAACGATATGATAAAATGGAGCCTTTTTCTTTCCTACTCTTTGTAATCTAATTTTTACCATTTCTTTTCACCTCCGAAAATTTTTTATATATAAATTTAAAAATTTAATAACTAATTAAAAATAATTTAAAATTTTATATTTTTTAGATTATTTATGTCAAGGTTTTTCATTAAGTTTTTCATTCAACATTTGTTTGATTTCATTTTCTTCATCATTTTTTGAGTCATTTCAAAAGACTTTATAAATTTGTTAATATCTTGCACACTTGTTCCGCTTCCGCTTTGCTATACGTTGCCTACGACTTGCGTTTAAAATTCTTGTGTCACGTTTTTCCTCTTTTGTCATTGAACAAATAATCGCTTCTATTTTTACAAATTCTTTATCATCAACTTTTAAATCTTTTATTTGATTCATTCCTGGAATCAACTTTAATAATGATGAAAATGAACCCATTTTCTTTACTTGACGTAATTGTGTCAGATAATCATCTAAGTCCCATTCTTTTTTCTTTAGTTGTTTTTCAAGCTTTTCAGCTTGTTCCATATCAAAGGTTTCCTCAGCTTTTTCTATCACAGACAAAATATCGCCCATACCTAAAATTCTTTGTGCCATCCTATCTGGGTGAAATACCTCAATATCACTCAATTTTTCTCCAGTAGCTGCAAATTTTATTGGCTTACCTGTAACTTTTTTTACTGAAAGTGCAGCACCGCCACGAGTATCACCATCAAGTTTTGTCAATATTACGCCATCTATGCCAACTTCGTCATTAAATTTCTCCGCAACATTTACAGCGTCTTGACCAGTCATACTATCTACTACAAGTAAAACTTCATGAGGCTTTATGCTAGCTTTCAAATTCTTAAGTTCATCCATTAAATTTTCATCTATATGTAACCTACCTGCAGTATCTAATATAATAACATCATTTAATTTTGATATTGCTGCTGACATCGCCTGTTTAGCTATATGAACAACATCTTTTGAATTTTCATTTGCAAACACAGGTATATTCAATTGTTTTCCCACAACTTGCAATTGCTTAATAGCTGCTGGCCTGTATACATCGCATGCCACTAATAACGGCTTTTTTCCTTGCTTTCTAAATAAATTAGCTAGCTTGCCAGCCGTAGTAGTTTTACCAGATCCCTGTAAACCAACTAGCATAATTACTGTAGGTGGATTTGGCGAAAAATTTATTTTGCTTTCTGTTCCACCTAATAATTCTACAAGCTCATCTTTCACAATTTTTATTACCTGTTGTCCTGGAGTCAAAGACTTTAGAACATCTTGTCCTAGTGCCTTTTCTTGAATTGAATTTGTAAAATCTTTTACAATCTTGTAGTTAACATCTGCTTCCAAAAGTGCAAGCTTTACTTCCCTCAGCATTTGTTTCAAGTCTGATTCAGTTATTCTTGCCTTTCCTCTAAACTTCCTAGTTATCTCCTGTAACCTAGAAGACAATCCTTCAAAAGCCATATCTTTTTCCTCCTAAAAAATTTGCCATTTTGCTACGTCCCTCTTGGCAATTTTTTGCCATTTTGGTAAAGTCTTTCCAACAATGTACTTTCACCACTGGCCAAAAGCAACGTCTTGGCAAAATTTCTATATCAAACAATTAAGTTCTTTTTTTATGCTTTCTAAGACATCAGCAACCTGTTCATCAGTTGCATCTTCTTGTATCTTAGCTAGCTCTGATAGAACTTTTTGAATTTTCTTTTCTTGATTTAACGTCCTTTTCATTGAACCAAGCTTTTCTTCATATTCGAAAAGCTTTTTTTCCCCTTTCTTGATATTGTCTCTAACGGCTTGTCTTGTAATGTGATTGTTTTCAGCTATTTCTGATAATGACAAGTCATTATTATAGTAGTCATTGATAAATTCAGATTGTTTTTGTGTTAAAAGTTTACCATAAATTTGATTTAACATGCTTATTTTAACATTCTTCTCCACAATCACTACCTCTTTTCTCTGTAATGCTATTCTACTTTACACCATTTTTGTTCATTTGTCAAGAGTTTTTAACTATTTTTTGCATATTTTAACAGAAAGCAAAAAGGACATACTGCTAATTATATTACTAGATTATAATTAGTTATGTCCTTTTTTAGTTTTATCATAATCATACTATATTATTATAATGTAGTTGCCAAAAAATATACGATTCCAACAGCAACTGTAATTGCTGCAAGCGCACCAATTGTTAAAAGCACTGTTGATTCTGGTGTTAATCTTCTTTTTGCTCTTATTTCAGTTTTTACTTCTTCTGCTTGATTTACTGTATTATTTACTTCATTATTTTCTTCCATAGTTATCTCCTCCTTTGTTCGCTTTTATTTTATTATATTTTCTTTGGTTTGTCTATACTTTTTTTGAATTTTTAAAAATTTTCTATCGTTAATTTTTTATAGTTGTACATATAGCATAATTTTTGATTTATTTATTTTCTAAGTTCTGCCCCTAATTCTTTCTGCAAGTTAGTTATAATTTTTTCCATAATCGCGTTTATTTCTTCGTCACTTAATGTTTTGTTCTTGTCTCTAAATACCATTGAATATGCTACACTCTTTTTATTTTCACCCAATTTTTCATTTCTATATATATCAAATAATGTAAGTTTTTCTAGCCATTTTTTAGAATTTTTGGTGATTATCTTTTCAATCTTTCCTACTTCTGTTGATTCATCAACTATTATTGCTATATCTCTTTCTACAGCTGGGAATTTTGGTACTTCAACATATTTTTTGCTTACTCTTGAATATTTTGCTAACTTAGTTATATTTAATTCTGCCAAATAAACTCTTTTATTTATATCATAGTTCAATAAAACCTCTGGATGAACTTCTCCAAATGTTGTTATTATGTCTTTTCCTATCTTTAAATTTGCACATCTTCCTGGGTGATAAGAACCATTTTCCTCCTCTTTTTCTATGTCATAATGATTAATATGTATAGCTTCCAATATGTTTTCGATGATACCCTTTAAAACGTAGAAATCCATACCTTCGCAATAAGCTCCTAAAGTTAAAATTTCTTCTTGTAATGGCACTTCTCCTTGTTCTATTTGACCATTATTATTTTGATAATTTTTTGATAAGTCAAATAATTTCGCTGAATCGTTCTTTCTATTATTATTTAATGCTAAAGTTTGTAGCATACTAGGAATTGTTGATGGTCTCATTAATTTATATTCATCACTTAAAGGATTTTTTATTTCTATGGCTGTATCTACAATTTTTTTGTCTATCTTTGATTTTTCAAGATCTTTTTCACTTACAAATCCATAAGTATAAATTTCTGAGAATCCACTATCTACTAAAATTTCTTGCATTCTTTTTTGTATATTTTGTTCTTTATTTCTAAGTCCTATAGTTGTCTCTGCATTTACTAAAGTTGTTGCTAATTTGTCGTAGCCATAGAATCTTCCAACTTCCTCTGCTAAGTCTGCTACAAATTCCAAATCCATTCTAAAATATGGTGCAATTGCAACATCATTTTCCACTTTTATTTCTAATTTTTCTAAAATGTCTATCATTTCTTGTTTAGAAATATTAGTTCCTAATAGTCTATTTATTCTATCTACATCTAGTTTTATTTTGTTGATTTTTTGCTTAGTAGGGTATACATCAATTTTACCTTCTACGGCCTTGCCTGCTCCTATTTGCTCAGCCAATTCCACAGCTCTATTAGCGGCCCTCAATGCATTTTCAGGTGACAAACCTTTTTCAAACCTTGCAGAGCTCTCTGTTCTTAATCCCAATTGTTTTGAAGTTTTTCTTATACTTCCACCATAAAAATTAGCAGCTTCAAATACAACTGTTTTTGTATTATCTTCTATTTCTGAATTCAATCCACCCATTACTCCAGCAATTGCCACAGGCTTTTTACTGTCAGCTATAACTAAGTTATTTTCATTCAATACTCTTTTCTGTTCATCCAATGTTGTTATTTCTTCACCATTTTTAGCTCTTCTAACTGTTATATGTTTTCCTTCTATTGAATTTATATCAAAAGCATGTAATGGCTCTCCAAGTTCTAGCATTACATAGTTTGTTATATCTACTATGTTGTTTATGCTTCTTACTCCACAAGCCTTTAACCTTCTTACCATCCACTCTGGTGATGGCCCTATTTTTACATCTTTTAGGACTCTAGCTACATACCTATGGCATAAATCCGGAGCTTCTATATCTACTTTTAGACCTTCTATTTCAGATTTATCTGGCACATTTAGTTTATCCAAATTTCCTCTTGGATTTTTAAAAGGTTTATTTAAAGACACTGCTGTTTCTCTTCCCAATCCTTCAATTGATAAGCAATCAGGCCTGTTTGGCGTAATTTCAAAATCTATAATATCTTCTCTTAAATTTAATACATCTACTATATTTTCGCCAATGTTTTTAGCATACTTATCATCTAAAATAAATATTCCGTTAACTTCTTTGTCAGGGTATTCTGCTGGGTCTATGTCTAGTTCTTCCATTCCGCACATCATGCCCTGTGACTCAACCCCACGAAGTTTACTTGTATTTATTTTTTTACCACCTGGTAGCTCAGAGCCATCTAATGCAACAGGAACTATAATATCTTTCATACCAATTTTTATATTTGGTGCTGCCGTAACAATTTGAAGTATTTTATTGCCTACATCAACTTTTGTAATTACTAGCTTTTCAGCATCTGGATGTTTAGTAACTTCTACTATTTTACCTACTACTACATTTTTTATATCTTTTCCTCTTTGTTCAATTGTTTCTACTTTTGAACCAGTCATTGTTAAAATATCGCCTAATTCTTGTGTGTCTACATTTATATCACTATATTCACTTAGCCACTCAACACTTGCTTTCATTATATATACTCCTCTCTATCTCACTATTAGTTAAAAACTTTAAAATTGTTTTAAAAATCTAACATCATTTTCAAACAATAATCTCATATCATCTATTCCAAATTTTGCCATTGCAATTCTTTCAACTCCAAATCCAAATGCAAAGCCAGAATAAATTTCTGGATCAATTCCACAATTTTGTAAGACCTTTGGATGAACCATTCCGCAGCCTAAAAGCTCTATCCAACCTTCTCCCTTGCAGACTTTGCAACCTTTTCCACCGCAAACAAAGCATGAAACATCGGCCTCGGCACTTGGCTCTGTAAATGGGAAATGATGTGGTCTAAATCTAATTTTTGTATTTTCGCCCAAGCATTTTTTTGCAAACATTTCTAGCGTACCTTTAAGGTCTGACATTGCAATGTTTTTATCTACTACAAGTCCTTCCACTTGATGGAATACTGGAGAATGTGTAGCATCTATACTATCTGAACGATATACTGCACCTGGACAAATTATTTTTATTGGTGGTTTCTGCTCTTCCATAACCCTAGCTTGTACAGGTGATGTTTGACTCCTAAGTACTATGTCATCTGTAACATAAAAAGTATCTTGTAAATCCCTTGCAGGGTGATCTGGTGGCGTATTTAGCTTGTCAAAATTGTATATTGCCTTTTCTACCTCTGGGCCATCTGCAATTTTATATCCCATACCTAAAAATATGTCCTCTACTTCATTTATTATTTGAGTAATTGGGTGTAAAGAACCCAAACTTGTTTTTTTACTTGGTTCAGTAACATCTATATTTTCTTTCTTTAGTTTTTCTTCTAATTCTTTTCTAGTAAATTCTTTCTCTTTTTCTGAGATTAAATTTTCTAGCTCATCTCTTACTTGATTTACTAAGCTTCCGATATGAGGTCTTTCTTCTGGAGAAAGTTTTCCCATTCCTCTTAATACTGAAGTTAGTTCTCCTTTTTTTCCTAAATATTTAACTTTTAAGTCATTTAGCTCTTTTTCATCTTTACATTGTGAAATTTTTGATATTGATTCCGTTTGTATGTTTTTTATTTGTTCTTCCATTTTCCAGTTTCCTTTCTTAATTTATTTTAATATGGATAAAATACCCCTGCACTTTTATATTGACCATAAATTCTATTGCCTGAATATTTATTGAATCGTGCCTGGATTTTTTCCTTTTGTTTTTCTTCTTTCGTCTTTTTTATTTTATTTACTTTATTTATAGATGTTTTAACAGGTGGCGCTATTACTTCTTGTATAGATTTTATTTCTAATTTTTTTACTTTTGGCACAGATTTTTCTTCTATTTTATTTATTCTTTGTGCTGACTTTTTTTCTAATTTTTTCGCTTTTTCCAAAGTTCTTTCTTTGATTTGTTTTTTTCTTTGTGCAGCCTGCTTTTCCGGCTTTTTTAGCTTTTGAATAAATAATATTCTCTTTTTTGTAAATTCAAATGTTATGACATAAACTCCAAATTCATTTAAATGTACATTCACTGAAATTTTTCTATTTGGAAATTCTTTTTTGGTTTCATTTATACTTTTTATCACTTCATTTTCACTATAATTTTTAGAATCCAAATAATATATTAAATGTTTATTTGTATCCATATTTCACACATCCTTTTTACTACCACAATATTGTACTACTTTTTTCATTTTTTTTCAATAAAATTGTTGTATATTTTATTATTTGTGTTAAAATATATATGATATATTTTTACAAAGGAGCGAGTAATATATGAAAAAAAGTATTTATTTAATTACAGCAATTATTTTTTTATTGTCAATTTTTGTGGCGAATGTTTCGCTAGCTTCTTATAGCACAGTTACTATGACTGTTGTTGAAGAGCCAGTAGCCACTATAGATATTGGCGAACATTCAAAGTTTGAAAAGAAACTAATTTCAAAGGATTTGAATAACAAAGAAGTAACTTTACAGCTACAAGTTACAAATGAGGAAACAGACTTCAAGCCAACTGGCGAATTAATGCTAGTTCTTGATAACTCAGACAGTATGAATGAGAATATTCAATTAAGTGATGGTTCTACACCAACAAGAAAACAGGTAATATTTGATGCTGCTAAAACACTTGTATCTAATTTGCTAGAAGATAATGATAATTTGCAAATAGGCATAGTTAGCTTTTCAAGCGCAGTAGCTGCTAATCCTAGGGCAACTTCTCGAGAAGCCTCTTTAGATGATGCAAACTTAATTTCAGGTTTTAGCAATGATAGCTCAGTTTTAAATGCTGCAATTGATGGCATTGTAGCAAATGGTCCAAGAACAGACCTAGACGCAGGTTTACAAACAGCGAATGCACAATTTACTGATACAGCAAACAATAAATATATGATTGTTTTGACTGATGGTGTTCCTAATATTGCAGTTGGCCAACCTTCTTACTATTCTGATGAAGTTATAGCTGCAACAAAATCTCAATTACAAAGTATTTCAAATAGTGGAGTTCAATTAATTACAATGTTAACAGGAATTTCTTCTGATTTAGAGAATAGGCCAACACCAACAAACCCAAGCAAAACTTATGGTGATGTAATTTCAGAAATATTTGGTAGCTCAGATAATCCTACTGCTGGAGAATTCTATTATGTAACAGATGAAAATGCAAGTGAAACAATAACAACAGATATCTATAATTCTTTATTACCAGTAAGTAGATCTTTAAAAAACATAACTATTAAAGATTATTTTCCAAAAGAAATTATAGATAACTTTGATTTTGCTTATGTTTCACAACCTAATATTGGAAATATCTCTGCAGAAGTAGATAAATCTGATAATTCTATTACATGGACGATACCAGAATTAAAAAGTGGTGAAACAGCAACAGTTCAATATACTTTAAAATTGAAAGAAGATTTTGATAGTAACATAGTTGATAAAATTTTAGATACAAACGAAAAAGTAGATATTACTTATACTGATACTAATGATCAAGATCAATCTGATACTACAGATGTTACACCTAAACTAAAACTTACTGAACCACCTGCTGAATTACCTTTTGCAGGAACAATGTTTATGTTTGGAGCAGGAGTTGTAATTGTTGGATTCTTAGTATTCTCTATAATAAAATATAGAAAAATCAATAAAATTTTAAAATAATAATTATTTAGAAAAGTAGATATAATAAAATATCTACTTTTTTATTATGTCTTTATACTATATAAAAATAGGGCTTTCTTTTTATTTTGAAAGCCCTACTTTTTTAACCTTTTATAAATTTTCTAACTCATTAAATAAATTTGCTTTTATAGATTTATTATTCCGATTTCACTTTCTATTGTTAATAATCTATTATATTTTGCAACTCTATCTGTTCTGCAAGGTGCACCAGTCTTAATTTGTCCTGCATTGATACCAACAGCTATATCTGCAATTGTTGTGTCTTCTGTTTCACCTGATCTATGTGAAACGATTGTGTTATAGCCGTTCTTCTTAGCTAAGTAAATAGTATCTAATGTTTCTGTTAAGCTTCCTATTTGATTTGGTTTAATTAATATTGCATTTGCAACTCCGTTTTTTATTCCTTTAGATAATCTCTTTGGATTTGTAACAAATAAGTCGTCACCAACCAATTGGATTTTATCTCCTAATTTTTCAGTTAAGATTTTCCATCCATCCCAATCTTCTTCTGCTAGTCCATCTTCTATTGAAGCTATTGGGTATTTATTTGTTAAATCAACTAAGTATTGTATCATTTCGTCTCTAGTCTTAAATTCTTTTGTCTTCCAGAAATAATATCCATCTTTTCCTATTTTCTTAGCTTCATCAAACATTTCTGTACTTGCTATGTCTAATGCTAATTTAACATCTTTACCTGGTACATATCCTGCTTTTTCTATAGCTTCCATAATGTTATCTAATGCTTCTTCTTCATTCTTTAAGTTTGGAGCAAATCCACCTTCATCTCCTACGCCTACAGCTTCTCCTTTATCTTTTAATACTTTCTTTAAAGTATGATAAATTTCAGCTCCTCTACGTAGTCTTTCTGCAAATGTTATATCTCCAACTGGCATAATCATAAATTCTTGAACACTTAAGTTATTTTCTGAGTGTTTTCCACCATTTAATATGTTCATCATTGGAACAGGCAATTCACGTGCATTTATTCCTCCAATGTATTCATATAATTCTATTCCTAATGCATTAGCTGCTGCTTTTGCTGCTGCTAATGATACTCCTAGAATTGCATTAGCACCTAAATTTCCTTTGTTTGGTGTGTCATCTAATTCTACTAGAGCTTTGTCTAATCCTCTTTGATCAAAAACATTCATTCCAATTATTTTTTTAGCGATTTTTTTGTTGACATTTTCTACTGCTTTTAAAACTCCTTTTCCGCCAAATCTATTTTTATCTCCATCACGTAATTCAACAGCTTCAAAGCTACCTGTAGATGCTCCTGATGGTACTGAAGCAACCCCTACTGATCCATCTTCTGTTACTAATTCTACTTGAACTGTTGGATTTCCTCTTGAATCCAATACTTCTAAAGCTTTAACTTCTGCGATTTCTAAATATTCTTTCATTGTATATTACCTCCTCTTATATACATTACTTTCCTATTATATATAAATTATCGAGAAATTTCAATACTTTTTTAAATTTTTTGCGACATCACTGTTGTTGTGTCAATGATGTGAAACAAAGTTTTATAAAAAAAGCTGTGAGTCGTAACTAAAATTAGGAAGCTTTTTTATTTCTTAGCTCATTTGCATATTTTAGGCTAACTTCATTAATGTCGCCTGAAGAAATTCTTGCAATTTCTTCAATAACTTCATTTTCTTGCAAAAGTTTTATTTTTGTTTTGGTTCTTTCATTGTTTACATCTTTGCTTATAAAATAATTGTAGTCTGCCATTGCTGCAATATTTGGTAAATGTGAAATGCACATAACTTGATGTTTTTTAGAAATTTTGCTTAATTTATTAGCTACAGAATTAGCCGCTTTTCCGCTTATTCCTGTATCAATTTCATCAAATACTAGAATTGGCATTTGGTCACTATCAGCTAGTACTTTCTTTATTGCAAGCATTGTTCTTGACATTTCACCACCTGAAGCTATTTTTGATAACTCTTTTTCATCTTCACCTTTATTTGTAGTTATATAAAACTTAACTAAGTCTTTTCCTGTTTTTAAATATTCATTTTCCAAATAAGTTACTTTAATATTTATTTTTGCATTCTTCATTTCTAAGTCTTCAAGTTCAACATTTATCTTATTACTTAGCTCCTGAGCTGCTTTTTGCCTTATGCTATGAATCTCTACTGTTAGAATTTTCATTTTTTCTTCAACATCTTTTTGCTTTTTCCTTAAAGTATTATTATAGCTTTCCAAATTTTCTATATGTTCTATTTCTACTCTTACTTTATCCTGATATTCTAAAATTTCTTTAACACTATTTCCATATTTTCTTTTTAATGAATATATCAAGTCCAACCTTTCTTCAACATTATTCCTTTCTTCTTCATTAAAATACACGTCTTCTGTATAAGAATTAACATCTCTTGCAAGCTCTTGTAGCTCATAGTACATACTTTTTAAATTACTGCACACAGCTTCGTACTTTTTATCAATATCTTCAATTTTTTCTAAAGCACGTATTGCTGTACTAATGCTATCAATTGCACCTTCTGAAATTGCTTGGTCTGCTTCCCTTAAATTTACAGCTATCTTCTCTGAATTTTGCATAATTTTGCTTTTTTCTGCAAGCTCTTCTTCCTCATTTTCTCTTAAATTAGCTTGTTCTATCTCATTTAGCTGATATTTAAGCAAATCTAATTTTCTTTGCCTTTCCTTTTCATCACCATAATTATTCTTCAACTCTTGCTTAATTTTACAATATTCTTCATATAATTTTTCATAGTCGACTTTTTTATTTTCAAATTTATTTCCTATAAATCCATCCAAATAATTTAGATGTAACTTTTCATCTAACAAATTTTGATTATCATTTTGACCATGTATTTCAATATATTTGCTCATAAACTTCTTTAGCTCATTCACAGTCACCATTCTGCCATTTATTTTACACATATTCCTTCCATTTGAATTTATCTCTCGAGAGACAATAATATTTCCATCAACAGCATCTTCACTTTCAGGTTCATACATGCAAATTTCCACAAATGAATTATCTTCGCCTTTTCTTATCATATCCTTAGAAAATCTACCTCCAGATATTATCTGCAATGAATCTATTATCAATGTTTTTCCTGCGCCAGTTTCACCTGTTAGCACATTTAACCCTTGATTAAATTCAATATTTATATCTTCTATTATTCCAATATTTTTTATGTGTAAAGCTGATATCATAGTAACCTCCTTAATTTTTATTCATGAAAAAATGTTCGCCATTATTGTATCTTGAATTTCAAAAATTGTCAATACTTTTTGCGAACATTTTTTTGAATTTTAAAATGAACTTTAAGGGTGAACTTTGGGGACGTTCCTTAAAGTTCATTTTATTCTATGGCGTCCGAGTGTTAAAATCTAACTGTGGAAATTCAAAAAAGAGAATTTTTGAATTTATATAGTTAGATTTTTTTATATGGAGG
>CALXJQ010000003.1 GCA_944388665.1 uncultured Clostridia bacterium | reverse complement strand
GCAAAAATAGAAGCAATTGAAAAGATTTTAACTCAAGTTCTAGGGGAGCCTATAGTTTTAAATGATGAAGCAAGCGTAGGTAAAAAGCTGGACTTTATTTCAGATGATAAGTACGAAATGGCACTAGGAACTTCAGAAACAACTAAAAATGGAAGTGAGCTTTCTGGGGATAGCATGCTAAATATCAGGCTAAAAGATGGAAAATATCTAGTTGCAATTAGCGATGGAATGGGCACAGGCAAGTCAGCAAAAAATAGCAGTAGCAGGGCTTTAAGGATGTTAGAAAATTTGCTGCTTTCAGGGTTTGATAAAGAAATTTCACTTGATTTAATAAATACTTCATTAATGAGCCAAGAGAGTGAAATGTTTGCAACACTAGATATTGCAATAATAGATTTATATGCAGGCAACATTGAATTTATCAAAAGTGCTGCATGCCCTACTTATATTAAAAACAAAAAGAGCGTGCAAATAATAAAGGCCAACTCATTACCAACTGGAATAGTTGAAAATAGTAATCTTCAAAGCTTCGATAGAGATATAGCATCAGGAGATATAATGCTAATGTGTACAGATGGCGTACTAGATGCTAACATCGAGTACAAAAATAAAGAATTATGGCTAAAATATCTTTTAGAAGACATCGAGACAGTTAACACGAAAAAAATAGCTAATTTAGTTTTAAATGAAGCAATAGATAATAATTTTGGAAAAATCAAAGACGATATGACAGTTATTGTATGTAAATTTAATAAAAAATAATAAAATGGGAGGGTCCTTATGAGTAGAGGAAAACGATATGATGATCAACCACATTTAAATAAGAAAAAGGTGGTGGCGGTGCTACTTATATTTGTAATAATAGTAGTATTGATATATCTTTTAGCCAGCGGGACTCTCACTAAAAATGATACAGAAGAAAGCATAACAAGTAAGGACTATTTTGCTAGTTTTAAAGATAACAAATGGGGCGTAATTGACCAAAAAGGCAATGATGTTATAACTCCATCTTATGCAGAGATGATAGTTATTCCAGATAGCAAAACAGATGTGTTTTTGTGTACTTATGATGTGAATTATGATACTGGTGAATACAAAACATTGGCATTAAACAGCAAAAACGAGCAAATTTTTACCCAGTATGATCAAGTTGAACCTATTCAAAATGTTGATAATGCACAAAATGCGTGGTATGAAAAAAACGTTTTAAAAGTAAAAAAAGATGGCAAATATGGAATAATAAACTTGCAAGGCAAAGAATTAACAGAGATAAAATATGATGCAATTGAGCCAATTCAAGGTATTCAAGGTGTTCTGAAAGTAAAAGAAAATGAGGCTTATGGCATTATAAATGATTCTGGAACTACATTGGTTGATTCAAAATACATTGATGTAACTAATTTGGGAAAAGATACAGTATCAGGCTTTATAGTTGAGGCAGAAGATGGCAAATACGGTGTTGTAGATTCTTCAAATAATGTTGTACTTGAGCCAAATTATGACGAAATAGAAAAAGTCTCTGGCAATGATCTTTATGTTGTAAAGCAAGATGATACAACAAAGTTAGTAAAAAATGATGGAACTGAAGTTTTGACAAGTGGATATGATTCAATAACAGGTATATTAAAGTCAGAGGGCGCAGGAATAATCTTCATGAAAGATTCAAAAAGTGGTGTTATGGACTTGTCAGGAAATGTTCTTATAGAGCCTAATTACGATTCATTAAAAGAAACAAAATCAGGAATTTTCATTGCAAACGAAGATGGAAAATATGGAGTAATTGATTTAGAAGGAAATACAAAGATTGATTTTAATTATGCAATGATTTCATATAATGAAAAAGGCGATTTATATGTGGCAGAGGACGCTGATTTTAATAACGAAATTTTTGACAACACATTTACATCTAGGCAAAAGGGAATTCTAATCTCTATGAATGATGATAAAGGATATATGGAGCTAAGACAGAACGACGATTACAAATATTATACTTACAATTTTGAAGAAAAGCAAGCTGCAGAAGTTAACCCAAGTTCTACTCTATTTTTAAGCAAAAATAATGGAAAGTATGGGTTTGTTGACAAAGAAGGAAATCTTGTAGTAGATTATATATATGATGATGCCACAGAGCAAAATGCTTTTGGATTTGCCGGCATAAAGAAAGACGGTAAATGGGGTAGCATTGATAGCTCGGGCAATGTAGTACAGGAACCAATTTACAATTTAGATGATTATTTGCAAATTGATTTTATAGGTAGGTGGCATTACGGAAAAGACTTGAACATGAATTACTATAATCAATTAGATGCTTAGTTATAAATAATTTAAAGTCGTAGAAGGAAAGGGAAAAAATATGGAACTAAAGACAAATTATCAGTATACGTATTTTATATATCCATTTGTTATAAAAGATGGAAAATATCAAAAATATATACTAAAAATACTAAAAGATCCTAAATGTCAATTGAAAATCTTTAAAAAAGGGCAGGACCTTAATATATGCAACTATTTCTTGCCTAAAGCTAGAGAAATATTATTTTCAAGTTTCACATTTAGCAGTGCAAAATTAAAAAAATTAGAAGATCTTCCATTAGAAACTAGAGCAGCAATCCTTAGCAAATATCCATGCAATATATTTGAATATCAACTAAAACAGGATATACAAGGTAAAGTTGGAAACCGTACAGGCATATTTTTTACAATTCAAAAAATAGAAATAATCTGTTTTAACACAGGAATATGCTTTTTAGCAATAAAAACAAATGTAGAAGATGCGGACAACTTTGCTAATATACTTGACTTCAACTACAAATTTAGAGACATAAACAACAAATTTGAAAGACAAAACAGTAACGATAACATAAAAATCCAAACAGATAGCTTCGAAAGCATAGAGGACTTTCAAGAATTCATACATAATATCACTGGCTCTAATACCGAAGCCTCTAAGCTTGACATAGACACCGAAAGATTTCTTACATATTCTTATGCTTGCATAGATCAGCAATATTGGAATAACACTATAGGCTTTGATAACGTAAAAGACTACTTTTCAAAGTATGCTAGTGTCTTGCCATCAGATGATACTAGAAAAATAGACTTTGACAAAATACAAAGTTTTTCAAAATGGAACTATGCAAAACTTGGCATCTCTAAGCTTGGCGTAATGCTATTCAGCTCAAACTGCGACAGCAACAACTACACTAAATTACCAGAAGAATTCGAAAACCAATATTTCTACTTATATATATTAAACTTATACAAAAAAATATATCTAAAAAAACTCAGCGCAGACTTCCAGAACATAAAAAAAATAAAAAAAGCCCGCAGAAAATTCATCGACTTCACCAAAAACTTGTGGATACAAGAAATAACCGAAGACGAAATCGGCACCATCCTAAACCACAAGCTCCAAGAAACCTTCGAGCTAGAAAAACTCTATAACGAAGCCAAAGCCAAATATGACACCCTTTACAAAGAACTAAACATTGAAAAAGACCATACAGTTACCATTTTAATAGCAGTAATATTAATTATTTCATTAATAGTAAACATACTAAACTTCATATTGCTCGCTAAAAAATAAGGTGTTTTTGGGGACGGAGGAAAAAAGCATCTTGAACTTTGGGGAACGTCCCCAAAGTTCGTTTAAGAAATTTTAAATATTTTTTTCGCATTTTGATATGTTATTTGTGCCACTTTTTCTAAGGAAATTCCTCTAAAGTCTGCGATTTTTTGTGCAATATATTTTACATTTCTTGAGTCATTTCTTCTGCCTCTTAATGGTTCAGGGGATAGGTAAGGACTATCTGTTTCAATTAAAATGTGGTCTAGTGGCACTAGATTAACGATTTCATTGGCATTTTTTGAATTTTTGAATGTCACTGGGCCAGCAAAAGAAATGAAAAAGTCTAGCTTTAGGGCCTCTTTTACTAATTCTCTGTTTAAAGGGCAACAGTGAAATACTCCTTTTTGATTTACAGGGTGTTCTTTCAGAATCTGAAGCGTGTCCATCACAGCTTCCCTAGTGTGTATTACAATTGGCAAATTTAGTTCATTTGCGATGTCAATTTGGGCTGTAAAAGCCAGCTTTTGTAAGTCTTTATTTTCTTTATTCCAATAATAATCTAAGCCAATTTCTCCTATAGCAACAACTTTAGAATTTTGTTTTGCTAAATCTTTTATTTTTGTTAAAGTTTTCCACAAATTGTTCTCTAATTGTGGAAAATCGTCGCCCTCTGGAACATCATTTGGGGAAATGCCACTTGTTGTATAAATAAAATCATATTTATTGGCGAGCTCGACGCCTTTTTTGGACCCTTCTAAGCTGTATCCTGCTGATACTAGCTTTGTAACGCCAGATTTATAAATTTCATCAATTAATTTTTCTCTATCTGAATCGAACTTTGCATCATCCAAATGAGCGTGACTATCAAAAAATTCCATTTTTCCGCCTCCAAAATAAATAATATTATTGCACTATACTATTAGCACTAAAACTAATGCTAGTCATTTAATAATATCACTACATTTGCAACAGCATATTCTTTGCAGTGAGAAATTGTAATATCTATACTATTAATTTTAGGTATAATTTTTCCCTTTGCCTTCCCAAGCAAATTTAAGTAAGGTCTGCCATTTTCATCATTCAGTACTTCTATATCATTCCAAGAAATATCATATTTAGAAATTAGCCCAGAAATAGCCTTGAACGTTGCTTCTTTTGCGGCGAATCTAGCAGCATAGTGCTGATATTTCTGGACTTTTTTACTTTCGCAATATTCAATTTCATTTTTAGTGTACACTTTTTGCAAAAATCTATCGCCTACTTGCTTAATGCTATCTTTTACACGATTGATTTCAATAATATCTGTTCCACAAAGTATCTTCATTTTTCATAACTTCCCATCAATACAAAAATTGCCAAAAAGGTACGTCCCTGATGGCAACAAAGATGTTTTTTTCCTCCGTCCCCAAAAACACCGTCCCCAAAAACATCCCTCAAACATCAAGTTCATTCTAGTTTTCGTAAAGCTTCAATTCTGGCTTCGGTGCTTGGGTGCGTAGACCAGATGCTGGAACGCTTTTTCTTACCTTCTTTGGTGTTGCTTTTGAATGGACTGACGATGTACATGTTGGCTGTAGCGCTGTTAGCGGTAGCCAATTGATTAGGGTCTGCCTCGAGCTTTTCTAATGCTGAAATTAGTCCCTCTGGATTACGGGTAAATTCTACGGCAGTGCTGTCAGCTAAAAATTCTCTTTTCCTTGAAAGTGCAAGTTGCATAAGTGTACCAAATATCGGAGAAAGAATCAAACAAACTAGACCTATTAACATTAAAATAACATTTCCATTGCCACGGTCATTATCATTGTCACTTAGTCCACCCCAGAAAAGTAGCCTAGAAAACATGTCTGCTAACATTACTATAAAACCGACCATCACAGACACTACACAACTAAGCAAAATATCATAGTTTCTAATGTGGCTCATTTCATGTGCAATAACTCCTTCAAGCTCGTAATAATCTAGTTTTTCAAGTAAGCCAGTTGTGACGCATATTACAGCATTTTGAGGATTCCTTCCAGTAGCAAAAGCATTAGGCTGAGGGTCATCTACAACGTATAATCTAGGCTTTGATGGTAAGCCGGCAGCTAGCATCAAAGCGTCTAAAATATTTACTAATTTTTGATCCTCTTCTTTAGTAGCAGGTCTGGCATTGCTCATAGAAAGAACAATTCTGTCACTATAATAGTAAGAGCCCCAAGCTGATGCTATAGAGATTATTAAAGCAATTACTATTGAAAGATATCCTAAATTTAATGCATTACATATAAAATATACGATTAATGTGATGACAAGAATAAAAATTCCAACAATAACGCCAGACTCTATTTTGTTTTTCTTGATACTTTTAAACATTTTTACTCCAATCTCTAATTAAAATTTACTTTTACATTTTTTCTAGCTTCGTCATTTTCTGCTTCAAACAAATCACGTGGTTTAAATTTAAAAATTCCAGCAATTATGTTAGAAGGAAATACTTCTAATTTTGTGTTGTAAGCAGTTACAGTATCATTGTAAAATTGTCTAGCAAAAGAAATTTTATTTTCTGTATTTCTTAATTCTTCAGATAGCTCTGAAAAGTTTTGATTAGCTTTTAACTCAGGATAACCTTCAGATACAGCCATAATTGTTTTTAAAGCATCTGATAATTGATTATCAATAGAAGCTTTTTCTGCTACAGTTTGGCTGTTAGCCCATGAAGTTCTAAGTTCTGCAATTTTTTCAAATGTTGATTTTTCATGTGTCATATAACCTTTAACAGTTTCTACGAAGTTAGGAATCAAATCAAATCTTCTTTGCAATTGAACATCAATTTGGCTCCATGCATTGTCAACTTTAATTTTACTTTGAACTAAACTATTGTACATTGCAATGACAGCAATAACAACAATTACAACAATTGCAAGTATAATCCAACCCATATATAAACCTCCATTTCCGTTGCTGTAAGTACGCCCAGCAAGTGTAAAAAACACAATGCTGTAGCAAGCAACTAAATATTTTTTATATATATTATATACGATTAGATAATAACATATTAATTAAACTTATACAACAATTTTGTGTAGAATTTGTGAAAAATATGTAATATTTAAAAAAAAATTATTAAAAAATAACTATATGTGTTGAAATGAGACAAGTTCATCAAAATGGTTATATCTGGAAAAATTATGCATATACTATAATATAAGGATTTTCATAAATTTGACAAGAAAAGAAAAAAATAGTATAATTTAATTGTTGCCAAAAAAGGAGGTAATAAATTTATTATGAAAAAAGAAGAAAAAGCTTCGATTTCTATAATGAAAATAATATGCATTAGTGTTATCCTAATTCTTATTTCAGGAATAGGAGTTATGGCAGTAAACACAAAATTAAATGATGTAAAAATAACATTGGAAAATGGTTATGAAATGACAGCTTTGACATCAAAAACAAAGGTGTCAGACATTTTGAAGGAAAATAATATAATTTTAGACGAAAATCAAAAGACAATACCAGACTTGGATGCTGAAGTTACAGCAGGTCAAAGCATCAAAATAACAGACAAGTCATATAATGAAGTTCAAATAGCTAAAATTTCTGAGGAAGGTACACAGACTACATTAGATCAATTGCTAGAAAACTATGCACCTATTACGGAAAAAATAATTGTAGAGCAAGAGGCTATACCTTATGAAACAATTACAAAAAATTCAGTGGCAAGTGATGGAAATACAACAAGCAAGGTACTACAAGAAGGAAAAGAAGGCTTAAAAGAAATAACATATAAAGTAAAATATCAAAATAATCAAGAGATAGAAAGAACTGTTTTATCAGAAAAAATAGTTCAAGAACCTGTTGATAAAATAGTCCAAATTAGCAAAAAGGCAACATCAAGGTCAATGAGTTTACCTAGAACATCAAGTTCATTAACTAGTAGTATAAATACCAGTGCAAATGCCGGAGGTACAGTATTTAAAATAACAGCATACACTTTAGCAGAAGGCTCAGGCACAGGAAGAACAGCTTCAGGTACAAAGCCAGTTCAAGGCAGAACAGTTGCTGCATCTTCACAATTTGCATTTGGAACAAAATTAAATATAGGCGGTCATATCTATACAGTTGAAGATAGAGGTGGAGCAATAAAAGGCAACAAACTTGATATATTTGTAAATTCAAAAACAGAAGCAATACAATGGGGCGTAAGGTATTTACCAGTTACTGTAGTAAACTAAAATGTGCACAAATGAACTTTAGGGACGTTCCTTAAAGTTCATTTTTTGGGTGTTTTTGGGGACGGAGGAAAAAAACATCTTTTTTGTGCCAAAAAGGAACGTCCCCAAAGTTCAGAAAAGGAGAGAAAATAAATTGAAGTTAATATCTTGGAATGTAAATGGAATAAGAGCATGTGTTAATAAAGGCTTTAGTGATTTTTTTAAAAGTGCTGATGCAGATATTTTTTGTATACAAGAAACTAAGTGTCAGCCTGGGCAAATTGAATTGAATTTTGAGGGATACCAAAGTTATTGGAACAGTGCTGAGAAAAAAGGATATTCAGGTACTGCTATTTTTAGTAAAGAAAAGCCAAATGCCATTAGCTATGGAATTGGAATCCCTGAGCATGACAAAGAAGGAAGAGTTATAACGCTTGAATTTGAGAAATTTTATATGGTAAATATATATACTCCAAATTCTAAAAGGGAATTAGAGCGACTAGCATATAGGCAAGTGTGGGAAGATGAAATAAGAAAATATTTATTGCAGCTGAATAAAACAAAGCCTGTCATAATGTGTGGAGATTTGAATGTTGCACATGAAGAGATTGACCTAAAAAATCCAAAATCAAATAGAGGAAATGCAGGTTTTACAGATGAAGAAAGAGAAAAAATGACAGAATTGTTAAATGCAGGCTTTGTAGATTCATTTAGATACCTATATCCAGATAAAGTAGATGCATATAGTTGGTGGTCTTACATGGGACGAGCTAGAGAAAAAAATATAGGGTGGAGAATTGACTACTTTATAGTTTCAAAAGATATTGCAAATAAAATACAGAATGCTGAAATTTATCCAGAAATTATGGGAAGCGACCATTGCCCAATCGGATTAGAAATTTCTTTGTAAAGGGGGAAATCTGATGAGTGAAATAAAAAGTCATTGGAAAAAGTGGCTATATTGGTTTGTACTAGCTGTAGCTGTAATAGTTGTATATAAAGCACTAGGGGACTTTAGTGGTGTGAAAAACGTGGTGACTAAGTTCTTTGAAATAATGGCACCATTCTTTTCAGGAGTGTTTATAGCATATTTGCTATATTTGCCATGTAGAAAATTTGAAGGAGCCTTCAAAAAATGTAAATTAAAATTTATCTCAAAAAGAGCTAGGGCCCTTGGAATTTTTGCTGTTTATTTAATAATATTTTTAATAATACTAATTTTGATGAACTTTATCATACCTGTTGTGGCTGAAAGTATAACAGACCTAGTTAATAACATTCAACACTATTTTGAACTAGCAATACAAAAATATAACGATTTACCAGAAAATTCTTGGCTAAAAGGAGACATAGTCAATGATGCCATAAAAAGCATACAGGGGATAGATATTAAGCAATATTTCCAAGTAGATAAGGTATTGTCATATATTGAAAATGCAATATCAGCTGTTACAAGTCTATTTGATATATTTGTTGCAGTTGTTGTTTCTGTATACATATTAGCAGAAAGATCAAAAATAATAAGATTCTTAAAAAGATTGTCAGAGGCACTTTTCAAAGAAAGAACATATAAAAATTTAGACAAGTACTTTGACAATTCAAATGAAATATTTTTCAAATTTATAGCTAGTCAGTTTTTAGATGCAGTAATAGTAGGCATTTTGGTAACAATCGCATTGACAATAATGCAAGTTAAATATGCTCCATTACTAGGATTTTTAATAGGAATATTTAACATGATTCCATATTTCGGCGCAATTATAGCGTGCGTAATAGCTGCAATTATCACATTAATTACAGGTGGATTAAGCAAAACAATTTGGATGATTATTGTAGTAATAATTTTGCAACAAATAGATGCAAACATAATCAATCCAAAAATAATTGGCCAATCATTAAAAATAAGCCCACTATTAGTAATCTTTGCTGTAACAGTTGGCGGTGCATACTTTGGCATACTTGGCATGTTTTTGGCAGTTCCAGCAATTGCAGTTATAAAAATACTAGTCGAAGATTACGTTGAATATAAACTTTCAAAAAAATGAACTTTAGGGACGTTCCTTAAAGTTCATCTTCATTTTTCCTTTATTTTTCAGCATTTAGAGCATATTTTTTTAGTGAACTTTGGGGACGTTCTTTAAAGTTCAAAAATTATTTATCATATTATCTTTGCTATTATTAATAAAAAATAAACTTTTGAAATGTTCTTTAAAGCTCACCGTTTTTTCTATTTATAAGAATTTTATTGATGATATATGTAATTATTTTAGGAATATGTTCGAATGTGAATTAGACTCACTTAGAACTTCTTTATCAATTTTGTGGAAAGAGTTCAAAAACTTGTTTTTGGAAGGGAGCCACAAAATTGATTTAGAAGTTCTTGATGAGGATAATGAACCGAGAATTCAAGATGTTTTTTTCCTCCGTCCCCAAAAACACCTAAAAAAATTTTTGAAAAATACTTGACTTTATTAGGACAAGTGTGATATTATATTATATATTTTTATGCAAATTAAAACTTATATTCAAAAGTAAAAGTAAAAGAAGAGGAATTGGATATGAGGAGTTGCTACGGATATTGGCATACAGGAGCAGGTAGGCTGATGTAAGTAGTTGATGAATTGTAGACAAGAAGGACTTCTTTTAACAATTGTTTTTTTATATTTCAAATCTGCTTAATTTTTTTAAAGGAGTGGTTTTTTTTGAAAATTAAAGAAGTTAAGTACGAGAAAGCTTCTCGTAAAGATTTCGCAAAGGTTGGCGACTATATTGAGATGCCAAATTTGATTCAAGTACAGAAGGATTCTTATGATTGGTTCGTAAAAGAGGGATTAGGAGAAGTTTTAAGAGATATTTCGCCAATTGAAGATTATTCTGGAAATTTAGTTCTTGAATTTTTCGATTACTACATGGAGGACAAAACTAAATATACCTTAGAAGAAGCTAAGGAAAGAGATGCTACTTATTCAACAAGGTTACATGTAAAAGTTAGGTTGATTAACCGTGAAACAGGAGAAATTAAAGAGCAAGAGATTTATTTGGGAGATTTTCCATTGATGACTGATAGTGGTACATTCATAATAAATGGTGCGGAAAGGGTTGTTGTAAGCCAGTTAGTTCGTTCACCTGGATGCTACTATGCAGAAGAATTTGATACAAAAACTGGAAAAAAGACTTACACATCAACAGTAATGCCACTTCGTGGTGCTTGGCTTGAATATGAAACAGATGGAAATGATATTTTCTGGGTTCGTGTTGATAGAACAAGAAAAGTTCCTGTAACTACATTGTTGAGGGCTATTGGTGTAATAACTGATAATCAAATAAAAGAGTTATTTGGTGATGAGGAGCTAATAAATGCTACAATTGCAAAAGACCCAATTAAAGATCAGGATGAGGCTTTAATAGAAATTTATAAAAAATTAAGACCAGGAGAATTGCCAACTGCAGATGCTGCCAAAAATTTGTTTAATGGCTTGTTTTTTGATAATAGAAGATATGATTTGGCAAAAGTCGGAAGATATAAATTTAACCAAAAATTAGCTTTATCTGCTAGAATTAAAAATCAGGTAGCTGCAAGTGATATTGTAGATGGTGAGACAGGAGAAGTATTTGTACAAGCAGGTGAAACTATTACTCCAGAAGTAGCAGAAAATATTCAAAATTCAGGAATAAATACTGTAGAGATTATGGTAAATGATAGAAAAGTAAAAGTAATCGGAAATGGCACAGTAGATATACACAAAGTGTTACCAGACGTTGATCTTTCAGAATTGAATTTTAAAGAATTTGTAAACTACAATGTCTTAAAAGATATAATAGATCATACAGATAAAAAAGATTTACTAAAAGTATTAAAAGAAAGGCATAATGAGTTAGTACCAAAACATATTACAACTGAGGACATGATTGCTTCTGTAAGCTATTTACTAAATCTTTCACATAATGTTGGAAAGACAGACGATATAGACCACTTAGCAAACCGTAGAATTCGTTGCGTAGGCGAATTGTTGCAAAATCAATTCAGAATTGGGTTAACGAGGCTAGAAAGAGTCGTACGTGAAAGAATGACAATACAAGACTTAGATGTAGTAACACCACAAACTCTAATAAATACAAAGCCTATTACATCTGCAATTCGTGAATTCTTTGGAAGTTCACAATTGTCACAATTCATGGATCAAACAAACCCATTGTCAGAGTTAACACATAAAAGAAGAATTTCTGCACTTGGACCAGGAGGATTAACAAGAGAGAGAGCAGGATTTGAGGTTCGTGATGTTCACTATACTCACTATGGAAGGTTATGCCCAATAGAATCACCAGAAGGCCCAAATATAGGACTAATTTCTGCACTTTCATCATTTGCAAAAATCAATGAGTATGGATTTATTGAAACTCCATATCGTAAAGTAGACCCAGAAACACATAAATTAACTGACATTGTAGAATATATGAGTGCGGATGTAGAAGATAATTACATAATAGCTCAAGCTGCAGAGCCAGTTGATGAAGAGGGAAGATTCGTAAATAAGAGAATTAGAGTTAGATATAGAAATGATATAATTGAAGTAGATAGAGACAGAGTGCAATATGTTGATGTTTCACCAAAACAATTAGTTTCTATAGCTGCGGCAATGATTCCATTCTTGGAGCATGATGATGCAAAAAGAGCCCTAATGGGTGCAAACATGCAACGTCAAGCTGTTCCACTTATGATAACAGAAAGCCCAATTGTAGGAACAGGAATTGAGTATAGAGCAGCTAAGGATTCAGGAATATTAGTTTTGGCCGAAGATGATGGAACAGTCGAAAAAGTAACAGGCGATAGCATTACAATGAAATATAAAAATGGTAAGACAGTTGTTCATAAACTTTGTAAATTTAAAAGAACAAATGGTGGAACTTGTATAAATCAAAGACCAATTGTTAAAAAGGGTGAAATAGTAAAAAAAGGCGATGCAATAGCTGATGGACCTTCAACAAGCAATGGAGAAATGGCATTAGGTAAAAACGTATTAGTAGCATTTTCAACTTGGGAAGGATATAACTATGAGGATGCTATTTTAATAAATGAAAGATTAGTAAAAGAAGATGTATTCACATCAATACATATAGAAGAATATGATTGTGAATGTCGTGATACAAAATTGGGACCTGAAGAAATAACTAGAGATATACCAAATATCGGCGATGATTCGTTAAAAGACTTGGATGAAAACGGTATTATCAGAATTGGTGCAGAAGTTCGCCCAGGAGATATACTAGTAGGAAAAGTAACTCCAAAGGGAGAAACAGAGCTAACAGCTGAAGAAAGGCTACTTAGAGCTATCTTTGGTGAAAAAGCAAGAGAAGTAAGAGATACATCACTTAGAGTACCACATGGTGAAGCAGGAACAATTGTAGATGTAAAAATATTCACAAGAGAAAATTCAGAAGAATTAGGACCAGGTGTAAATCAAATAATCAGATGTTATATAGCAACAAAAAGAAAAATTTCAGTAGGTGATAAAATGTCTGGACGTCATGGTAATAAAGGTGTTATTTCAAGAGTATTGCCAGAAGAAGATATGCCATTTATGCCAGATGGTACACCAATTGATATTTTATTGAACCCACTAGGTGTTCCTTCACGTATGAACTTAGGTCAAGTACTAGAAGTTCACTTAGGAGGCGCAGCAAAAGCTCTAGGATGGAAAGTTTCTACTCCAGTATTTGATGGGGCAAATGAAGAAGATGTAAAAGAGTTACTAAAAAAAGCAGGAATGAGCGAAGATGGAAAAACAATTCTTTATGATGGAAGAACAGGAGATCCTTTTGATAAGCCAATTACAGTAGGTGTTATGTATATGTTAAAACTACACCACTTAGTTGATGACAAAATACATGCTCGTTCAACTGGACCATACTCATTGGTAACTCAACAACCACTTGGAGGTAAAGCACAATTTGGTGGACAACGTTTCGGAGAAATGGAAGTTTGGGCATTAGAGGCTTATGGCGCAGCATATACATTACAAGAAATGTTGACAGTAAAATCAGATGATGTTGTAGGACGTGTTAAAACTTATGAGGCAATTGTAAAAGGCGAAAATATTCCAGAGCCAGGAATTCCAGAAAGCTTCAAAGTTTTAGTAAAAGAATTGCAGTCTTTAGGCTTAGATGTGCGTCTATATACTGAAGACAACAAAGAACTTGAGCTAAAAGAAGATATAGATGATGGCATAGAATATGATCCGGAAAAAGACAAGAAAATCTTATCAGAAGATGAAGTAATAGAAGAAGGAGATTTAGACGACGGCTATGTAGAAGAATCAGATGATGCTGATGACGAAGATGATAGCTTAGATGATGGTAAAGACGAATTATTTGACGATTTAGATGATGAAGATGACGGTATGCTATTTGATAATGACTTGGCAGAAGACAACTTAGAAAATGATAATGACGAAGAAGATTAAGAAAAATTCAAGTGAAGGGAGAATACTATAAGTGGATGAGTTAAATACTTTTAATAAATTAAAAATAGGTATTGCATCAGATGAAAAGATTAGAGAGTGGTCAAAAGGAGAAGTAAAAAAGCCAGAGACAATTAACTACAGAACTTTAAAACCAGAAAAAGATGGTTTGTTCTGTGAGAGAATATTTGGACCTACAAAGGACTGGGAGTGCCATTGTGGTAAGTATAAGAGAGTTAGATATAAAGGAATAGTCTGTGATCGTTGCGGTGTAGAAGTCACAAAATCTAAAGTTAGACGTGAGAGAATGGGACATATAGAGCTTGCTGCACCAGTAGCACATATTTGGTATTTTAAAGGAATTCCAAGCAGAATAGCTTTAATGCTAGATATTTCACCAAGGAACTTGGAAAGAGTAATATATTTTGCGTCATATATAGTAATAGACAAAGGCACAACAGATCTTGAAAAATGCCAAATATTAAATGAAAAAGAATATCACGAGGCAGAAGAAAAATATGGTAAAGGTTCATTTGTTGCAAAAATGGGTGCAGAAGCATTAAGAGAACTACTACAAGAGATTGATTTGGATAAATTATCTGCAGAAATAAAGAAAGAATTGCAACATGCAAGTGAACAGAAAAAGGGAAAATTAATCAAAAGATGGGACACTGTAGAAGCATTCAGAATTTCAGGAAATAGACCAGAATGGATGATAATGCAAGTTGTTCCAGTAATACCACCAGATTTAAGACCAATGGTCCAATTAGATGGAGGTAGATTTGCAACATCAGACTTGAATGATTTGTATAGAAGAGTAATAAACAGAAACAATCGTTTAAAAAGATTGCTAGAATTAGGAGCACCAGAAATAATTGTTAGAAATGAAAAAAGAATGCTTCAAGAGTCTGTTGATGCATTGATAGACAATGGAAGAAGAGGTAGGCCAGTAACAGGCGCAGGTAATAGACCATTAAAATCATTGTCTGATATGTTAAAGGGAAAACAAGGACGTTTCCGTCAAAACTTGTTAGGTAAACGTGTTGACTATTCTGGACGTTCAGTTATTGTAGTTGGACCAGAGCTAAAAATATATCAATGTGGTTTACCAAAAGAGATGGCAGTTGAATTATTCAAGCCATTTGTAATGAAAGAACTAGTAGCAAGAAATATTGCACAAAACATAAAAAGTGCAAAAAGAATGGTAGAAAGATTGAAGCCAGAGGTATGGGAAGTTTTGGAGGATGTTATAAAAGATCATCCTGTAATGTTAAACCGTGCCCCAACACTACACAGACTAGGAATTCAAAGCTTTGAGCCAGTACTAGTAGAAGGAAGAGCAATAAAACTTCACCCATTAGTTTGTGAAGCATTCAATGCCGATTTCGATGGTGACCAAATGGCAGTTCACTTACCACTATCTTTAGAAGCACAAGCAGAATCAAGATATTTAATGTTATCTACAAACAACTTGTTAAAACCACAAGATGGTAAGCCAGTTGCTACACCTAGACTAGATATGATTTTGGGAAGCTATTATTTAACAATGACATTAGATGGCGAAAAAGGTGAAGGAAAATATTTTAAAGACCCTGATGAAGCTATAATGGCTTTTGAAAATCATGATGTAGATATACATGCAAAAATATTCGTAAGAATAACAAAGGAAATTAATGGCAAAGAGCAATCTAAAAAAATTGAAACAAGTGTTGGAAGAATTATCTTTAATCAAGGAATTCCTCAGGACTTAGGATTTATTGATAGAAAAAAAGATCCATTCCAATATGAAATTGACTTCCCAGTTATGAAAAAATCAATGGGAACAATAATTGAAAAAGTTATAAGAACACATGGACTAACAGAATCTGCAGAAGTTATAGATTATATAAAAGCTTTAGGATTCAAATATTCAACTTTAGCAGGAATTACATTCTCAATGGATGATGTTAAAGTTCCAGATAGCAAAAAAGAAATTTTAGCTAAAGCTGATGAAAAAGTAGAAAATGTAAGAAAACAATATCTTCGTGGTTTAATTACTGATGATGAAAGATATAAAGCTGTAATAAAAATTTGGGAAGATACAACTCAAGAAGTTAGTGATGCAATGGAAGCAAACTTCGATGAATTGAACCCAATATACATGATGGTAAAATCTGGAGCCCGTGGTAATATGAACCAATTAAGGCAAATTGCTGGTATGCGTGGATTGATGGCTAGTACCACTGGTAAGGCAGTTGAAATACCAATTAAGTCATCTTTCGCAGAAGGACTAGATGCTTTGGAATACTTTATTTCAGCACATGGTGCTCGTAAAGGACTTTCAGATACAGCCTTAAGAACAGCTGACTCTGGATATCTAACAAGAAGATTAGTTGATGTTTCTCAAGATATAATTGTTAGAGAGCACGATTGTGGTACAACAGAAGGAATAATGGTATATGACATAAAAGATGGAAATCAAGTAATTGAAAAAATGCAAGAAAGATTATTAGGAAGGTTTGTAACAAAGGACGTATACAATCCAAAGACTAATAAACTAATTGTTGATACAAATACAATGATTACAGAAAAAATTGCTGAAGAAATTGTTGATGCAGGAATTGAAAAGCTAGAAGTACGTTCAGTTTTAGGATGTCATTCAAAACATGGCGTATGCCAGAAATGTTATGGAATGGGCTTAGCAAGAAGAGACTTAGTATCAATAGGAGAAGCAATAGGAATAATTGCTGCACAATCAATCGGTGAGCCAGGTACACAGCTTACTATGAGAACTATTCACTCTGGTGGTGTTGCAGGTGTAGCAGATATTACACAAGGTCTTCCTAGAGTTGAAGAGCTATTTGAAGCTAGAAAACCAAAGGGTGTTGCTATAATTACCGAAATTGCTGGTAAAGTAAAAATAAAAGAAACAAAGAAGAAGAAAGAAGTAGTAGTAACATCAAAAGATGACTCAAAAACATATACAATACCATTTGGCTCTAAGATGAAAGTAAAAGATGGAGACATTGTAGAAGCAGGAGATCCTCTAATAGAAGGTTCAATAAATCCAAGTGATATATTGGCAGTAAAAGGACCAGAAGGGGTATATGAGTATTTGATATCAGAAGTTCAAAAAGTATATAGAAATCAAGGTGTTGATATAAATGATAAACACATAGAAGTTATTGGTAGACAAATGCTTAAAAAAGTTAGAATTGATGATAATGGTGATACAGATATGTTCCCAGGTTCATTGATTGATATGTATGAATTTGCTGATAAAAATGAAGAAGCAGTAGCACAAGGAAAACGCCCAGCAACAGGAAAACGTGTGTTGCTAGGAATAACAAAAGCATCACTTGCAACAGATAGCTTCTTGTCAGCTGCATCATTCCAAGAGACAACAAGAGTACTTACAGATGCGGCAATCAAAGGTAAAACAGATGATTTAGTTGGATTAAAAGAAAATGTAATTATAGGAAAATTAATCCCTGCAGGTACTGGAATGAAGAAGTACCAAGAGATTCAGATAAATACAACAATGCCAACAAAAACATCAACTACTGAAGAAACTGAAAATGCTACAGTTGAGGAGAATGCAAAAAGTGAAGAGACACCTGTACAAGATACAGATAGAGTAGAAAGTGAGTCAGCAGAAAACTTGAGCACAGAAGAATCAGGTAAGGCAGACGAGTCAGCAAATACTGAAAAAGAATAAAACAAAAAGTGCCATAATGTAAAAGTTATGGTGCTTTTTATTATGATCATATAAGCATGAATTGTAAAAAATTAAAAATTTCTTGAAAAGCATAATAGTATTTGTTATAATGAAAACAATAATGATTGATAGTTGAAAAGAAAGAAGGATAAAATTATGCTTAGAAGAATATTAAAAAAAATAAGCTCAGAAAATGGCTCTGCAACTTTATTTGTTACAGTAGTTATGCTATTTTTTGTTGTAGTTTTAACTACGTGGCTATTTAGAATAAGGTCAGAAGCAATTGAGCAAGATAAGCAAATAGAGATAATTCAACAAGAATATAATTCAAATACGCAAAACATAGATGATATATATAAAGAGACGGTGGATAAATTAGATAATGATAACACATAAGGCCTTCAAAGCCTTGACAAATCTGCCTTTTCCGAGTAAAATATAATGGTATATTATAATAAAAATAAGGAGAAGAAAATTTATGCAAAATAATAGCAGAAAAGTTCTCGATACTTTAGTATCAAGAACAAAAATATATTTAGCTATAATTTTCGTATTGCTAGTGATAATATGTGTTCTGAACACAGAATTAATCTTGCCAGCAGTATGTATTTATATATTAATATTAATATATAGTTATTATGCTAACAACAAAAGAAAAAGCGAGATATCTGAGACTTTGCAGGATTTAACTCTTACAGTAGATTCAGCAGCTAAAACTAGCTTGATAAATTCTCCATTTCCACTGCTAATTTTGGAAACTAATGGAAGCATTATTTGGAAAAGTAGTAAATTTGTATCAGAATTTGCTAATATAGATATGAAAACTTATGTAGATGATTTGACACAAGAAATAACAGAAGAAATAGAAAAACAAGGCACATCTAAAAGTGATATTATAAAACAAATCCAAATCGGTGAAAAATCTTATAAGGTTTTGGGGAAATATGTTAATGTAAAGAAAAAAGAAAAGAAAGCAAAAAAAGAATACATGATAATGCTTTACTTTATTGATGACACTGAAAATATGAAATTGCAAAAGGAATACAAGGATTCAAAATCATGTATTGCTATAATAATGATAGACAATTACGAAGAAACAATGCAAGGCTTAGAGAGTGAAGAAAAACCACAAGTAATTGCACAAATAGAAAAATGCATATATGATTGGACAAATAAAACCAATGGAGTTTTAATAAAAACAGAAAAAGACAGATATATTTATCTTTTTGAACAAAGGTATTTGGACATCATAAAAGAAGATAAATTCAGTATATTAGATAAAATCAAAGAAATAGATGTAAAAGAAAAGGTACAGTTCACGCTAAGCATTGCTGTATCTAATGAGGGTGCAACTGATAAAGAAAAGTATAAATCTGCAACAGCCGCAATGGATGTTGTTTTAGGCCGCGGTGGTGACCAAGCCGTTATAAGAGAAAATGAGATTTATAAATTCTTTGGAGGAAGAGCTCAAGAAGTAGAAAAAAGAACTAAAGTAAAAGCAAGAATAGTAGCACATGCTTTGGAAAATCTAATAAAAGAATCAAAAAAAGTCATGATAATGGGACATACAAACCCCGACATGGATTGCGTTGGAGCTAGTATGGGTGTTTATCGCATAGCAAAAGCATTAAATACAAATGCCTATATTATTACAGAGGGCAACACTTCAGCATTAGATGCATACAGAAAATCTATAGAAAAATTTCCTGAATATGAAGATGTTTTTATAAATAAAGAAGTAGCTTTAGAAAACATCGATGAAGATACATTATTAGTGGTAGTTGATACAAATAAAAAGAATTATGTTGAAGTGCCAGAATTATTAGAAAAAATAAAAAAGATAGTGGTAATAGATCACCACAGAAGAAGTACTGATTATATAGAAGAAGCTACACTCACATTCCAAGAAGTATATGCTTCTTCAGCCTGTGAATTAGTAACAGAACTAATTCAATATGTAGAAGAAAATATTAATTTAACAACAATGGAAGCAGAAAGCCTATATGCTGGAATTATGATGGACACCAAAAACTTCACATTTAAAACTGGGGTAAGAACCTTCGAAGCGGCAGCTTACTTACGTAGATGCGGAGTTGACATCATAAGAGTAAAAAAATGGTTCCAAAGCGACTTAGCAAGCTTTAATAGAATAGCAGACATTGTAAAAAGAGCGGAAGTAGTAAACAGCTCAATAGCCATCTCTACTTATGAAGAAAAAGCCAAAGATGCAAGCATCGTTTGCGCCAAAGCAGCAGATGAACTACTTACTATCAGTGACATAACAGCCTCATTCGTCATTGGCCAACTAGACGACAAAGTCTGCATAAGTGGCCGTTCAATAGGCGACATCAACGTACAAGTAATCCTCGAAAAACTCGGCGGTGGTGGCCACATAACCGTTGCGGGCGCTCAAGTAGAAAACATGACAATCGAAGAAACAAAACAAGAACTAATAAACCGCATAAATGAATACTTCTCTGAACTAGAAACATAAAAATGTGCCATTGGGGGCCCCCTTAAAGTTCACCTAATGGCAAAAAGAAAGGATTGTGATATAAATGAAAGTAATTTTAAAAGCAGATATCAAAGGTGTAGGAAAAAAGAATCAAATTATTAATGCTTCTGATGGTTATGCACGCAATTTTCTGCTACCAAAGGGATTGGCGGTTGCTGCGGACAAGGGAAATATGTCTGAATTGGAATTGAAGTTGAATTCTGCTAAATTTCAGAAAGAGCAGGAAAAGGAAAATGCAGGAGAAATAGCTAAAAAGTTATCACAAATTTCTTTGAAAATACCTGTAAAAGCAGGTGAAAATGGAAAGATTTTTGGGGGTGTTTCAAGTAAAGAAATAGCTCAAAACCTAGAAAAACAGTATAATATAAAAATAGATAAGAAAAAGATTGATGTAAAAGAAACGATAAAGACATTGGGAGTACATATAGTAGAAATAAAATTATTCGAAGGCATCACAAGTAAATTAAAAGTGAATGTTGTAGCTGAGTAATTACCGAGTAATTTTATAGTTAGGGGGAATGAATCGATGGAGCTAGGAAAAGTACCGCCACATGATACTGAAGCAGAACAAGCAATAATAGGTAGTATGCTTACAGATAAAGATGCTGTAACTTCAGCGATTGAAGTCCTAAAAGAAGAAGATTTTTATCGCGAAGATAATAGAATTATATATTCAGCAATATACAATTTGTATAATAGAGCAGAACCGATAGATATAATAACTGTTAAAGCTGAATTAGAGTCAATGGGAAAATTCGAACAAGTTGGTGGCTTGGAGTACATAGTTTCGTTGCCAGATAAAGTGCCAACTACGGCTAATGCATCAAAATATATTAAGATTGTTAAAGAAAAATCAACATTAAGAAATTTGATAAAAACTGCAAATGAAATTATCGAATTGGGATATGACCCAACAGAAGATGTTGATGAAATTATGGAAAGCTCTGAAAAGAAAATTTTTAACATAATGCAGGATAAAGATCAGAAGGGATATGCTCCGATAAAGGATGTTTTGGTTGATAGTTTTACCAAGCTAGAGGAATTATATAATCGTAAGCAGTATATTACTGGCGTTCCAACAGGATTTACTGAATTAGATTATAAAACAGCGGGATTTCATCCATCAGATTTAATACTGGTAGCTGCCAGACCTGCTATGGGAAAAACAGCTTTTGCATTGAACATTGCTACAAATGCCGCAGTTAGAGCCAAAGTGCCTGTGGCAATTTTTAGCTTGGAAATGTCAAAAGAGCAACTTGTAAACAGAATTTTGTGTAGTGAAGCAATGGTCGATAGCAACAAAGTGAGAACAGGAAAACTAGAAGAAGGCGACTGGGCTAAGCTCGCTTCAGCAATAGGACCTCTTTCAGAGTCAGAAATATACATTGATGATACGCCAGGAATTTCAGTAACAGAAATCCGCGCTAAATGTAGAAAATTGAAACTTGAAAAAAATATTGGTATGGTTATAATCGACTATTTGCAATTAATACAAGGAACGAATAGAAGAAATGGTAGCCGTGAACAAGAAATTTCAGAAATTAGTAGGTCATTAAAAATATTGGCCAAAGAAATTAACGTCCCTGTAATTGCAGTATCACAGCTGTCAAGAGCCGTAGAGCAAAGACCAGACCACAGACCAATGCTTTCAGACTTACGTGAATCTGGCGCCATAGAGCAAGATGCAGACATTGTAATGTTTCTGTATAGAGATGATTACTACAACCCAGATAGTGAAAAAAAGGATATAGCAGAAGTTATATTAGCAAAGCATAGAGGTGGCTCAACTGGCACAGTAGAACTATTGTGGCTTGGAAGCTATACAAAATTTGTAAACCTCGAAAAACGATTCGATGACTAAAAATCCGTGAGGTGTTTTTGGGGACGGAGGAAAAAAACATCTCAAAAACATTCTTCGTGAACTTTGGGGACGTTCCTTAAAGTTCATTTTTAAATTTTGCCAGCAGAGACATCTCATTTTTGTCAAGGCTTTGCCCAAGATGAACGCCCTTGATGGCAAAATTTTTATCTATTACTACTATAATAATAGCTGATATTTCTATTAAATTTATTCATTCCTCGGCTCAATGCGTGGTTTAGCCATTCTAAATATTAAACAAACGAGCCTCTCGCGAAGCGCGCCCTCATTTATTTAATATCAAGAATGGCTACAACCACTCCAATCGCATTCGTCATTGCATAAATTTAATAGAAATACAGCTATATTTTAATATTTATAATTTTAAAATTTGCCACCAGGGACGTAGCTTTTTGGCAATTTTTTGCCATTAAGCTACGTCCCTCTTGGCAAATTTTTGATATTCTTTTAAAAAAGTATTGACAAAACGGAATTTTTCGATTATTATGTACACTAACGATGATAAGAAAATTCAGGGGTAGTAATAAGGTGTTTAGAAATAATGTTGTAAAGTAATGAAATTTGGCCAACAGCGAATATCAAACAGCGAATATTGATGAATTAAAAAGGGCTATATTAAAAATAAATAGAGAGTATGATAAGGGGTTATTATTAAAATTGTAGAAAGGAATGAGGAAAAATTACAAGAAGAGCAAGAAACAATAATATATCCCTATTTTTTCATCTAATATTCTAGTTTTACCAAAATGTATGGAGCGGATAGAACAAGATTATACCAAAGTGTTGGACGAATCATAGAAGGTGCCAATTTGAAAGAGTGCGATGCAGAAGAAAATAATGAATTCGCATTTTTGGAGGAGAAGACTGATAAAAAAGCTGATAACAGAAATTTAATTATTGACAAATTGAATGAACAAGGAATTTCGCCTATTTTAGCTTCAAAAAGGGGAAACAGAGAAAAACTAAAAGAAGTAGTGCATACATTGAAAGTTACTTATGGTGTTTCATATAGAGAAATAGAAAGTGTAATAGGTGTAAGCAGAGAAACTTTGAGGCAATTAGATAAGAAAGGGTGATAGTTATGCATGATTGCCAAAAAATAACATTAAAAGATAAAGTTGCTAATACTATTAGAAAGTTTAACTTAATAAATCCAGGAGATAAAATTGTACTTGGAGTTTCAGGTGGTCCAGATTCAATGTGCATGCTGGACATTTTATTAAAGCTTCAAAAAGAAAACAATTTTATTTTCACAAATTGCCAAGAGGGACGTAGCAAAATGGCAAAAAATTGCCAAAAAGGTACGTCCCCAGTGGCAAAAAATTGCCAAAACGCTACGTCCCTCTTGGCAAATTTTTTGGTGGTGGCTCACGTAAATCACCTTATTAGGGAAGAAGCAAAGGATGATGAGCAGTATGTTAAGGAGTATTGCGAGAAAAATGGCATAAAGTTTTATGCGAAAAGCATAGATGTGATGAGTTTGGCTAATAATAAGAAGATAGGAGTGGAAGAAGCAGGAAGAAAAGCAAGATATGAATTTTTTGATGAGGTTTTGAAGGAGACTGGCGCGAATAAGATTGCTATTGCACATAATAAGAATGATAAGGTTGAAACGATAATTATGCATTTGTTTAGAGGTTGTGGAGTTAATGGATTGATAGGTATTGAACCTAAGAGAGGCAAATATATTAGGCCTTTGATTGAATGTGATAGGCAGGAGATTGAGAGATATTGTGAAGAGCATGGTTTGAACCCAAGGATTGATAAAACTAATTTTGAGAATGAGTATACTAGAAATAAGATACGAAATATAGTTATTCCATATATTAAAAAAGAGTTTAACCCAAATATTATTGATACTTTTGATAGGCTTTCGAAGTTGGCTAGTGATGAGCAAAATTATATTGATGAACAAGTGAGAGAAGCCTACGGAAATATGCTTTTGAGGGTAATTAAGGATCCTATAAATGATGAAAAAATAAAAGAAATTGTATTAGACTTAAAAGAATTTAATCTTCAAAAAAATGTAATAAAATCAAGGATTATATTATATACTATAACAAATATAATTGGTAGTAGTGACTCAATTGGTCTAATAAATGTGGAGGATATTATAAGGTTATGTAAAAATAATATTGGAAATAAGTATTTGACTCCAAATAAAAATATAAAAATTTTGGTAAAGGACAAAAAAATTTTTTTTACCTCAATGCTGTAAATCCGTAATAAATTTCTTGCAAGTGCCTTATTTGTAAAGAAAAATTAATATAAAAAGGTATTGAAAAAGAAAAATGAATGTGTTATAAAATCTATATGAATTTGATATAGAATTTTGAAAGTCGGCGAATATCAAAAAGATATAGGCGAGAAATAGAAATCTATGTAATAACAAAACTTGGAGGAGGAATTATCTTGAAAAATGGAATTAAAACTTTAGCGATGTGGCTAATAATAGCTGTAATATTTTTAGTAGTATTGTCATCAATTGTAGAAAATAGCGACTCAAAATTAAAATATTCAGAATTAATTACTAATATAAATGAGGGCAAGGTTGAGTCTGTAGAGATTAATGCAGATGGCACATCAGCAGAAGTACAATTAAAAGATGATAGAATAACAAAAGAGGTAAATATACCAGATATGGGAAGCTTTATGAGTTATTGCGAAGAATTTATAAAAGATGGCGCATTTACACTTGAAGAAAGATCACAGTCAATATTTGTAACAGTGCTTACACTTCTTACACCATTTGGACTATTGTTAATATTCTTTATTTTCTGGTTCTTAATGATGGGTGGCGCTAGCGGTGGAAATGCTGGTAACAAGACAATGTCTTTTGGTAAAAGCAAGGCAAGAATGATGACACCTGCTGAGAAAAATAAGATAACATTTGATGATGTCGCTGGCGTTGATGAAGAAAAAGAAGAATTAGAAGAAATTGTAGATTTCTTGAAAAATCCAAAGAAATATACAGATATGGGAGCAAGAATTCCAAAGGGCGTTTTGCTAGTTGGTCAACCAGGTACAGGTAAAACTTTATTGGCAAAAGCTGTTGCTGGAGAAGCGGGAGTACCATTTTTTATAATAAGTGGATCTGACTTTGTAGAAATGTTCGTTGGTGTGGGTGCTTCACGTGTTAGAGATTTGTTTGACCAAGCTAAAAAGAATGCACCATGTATTATATTTATAGATGAAATTGATGCAGTAGGACGTCAAAGAGGCGCAGGCTTAGGTGGAGGCCATGATGAAAGAGAGCAAACTTTGAACCAATTGCTAGTTGAAATGGATGGATTTGCTGAAAATGAAGGGGTTATTGTGCTTGCTGCAACAAATAGGCCTGATGTTTTAGACAAAGCATTATTAAGAGCTGGTAGGTTTGATAGACAAATTGTAATAGGAATGCCAGATGTAAAGGCAAGAGAGCAAATACTAGAAGTACATGCTAAAAAGAAAATATTAGCAGATGATGTTGATTTGAAAGTAATAGCTAAAAATACGTCAGGATTTTCTGGAGCTGATTTGGAAAATGTATTAAATGAAGCTGCTCTTTTAGCTGCAAGGAAAAATACAAGGGAAATTACAATGCAAGAAATCGAAGAAGCTATGGTAAAAGTAACTATGGGACCAGAAAAGAAGACAAAAGTAAGAAGTGAAAAAGAAAACAAGCTTGTTGCATATCACGAAGCTGGTCACGCAGTAGTAAGTCATTTCTTAACAACACAAGATCCGGTACATCAAATATCTATAGTGCCTAGAGGCATGGCAGGAGGATATACAATGTATAGGCCAACTGAAGATAAGTCATTTATGTCAAAAACTGAAATGGAAGAAAATATAGTTTCACTTCTTGGCGGTAGAGTTGCTGAAAGTTTAGTATTACACGATGTTTCTACAGGCGCAAGTAATGACATAGAGAGAGCAACTAAAATTGCTAGAAGCATGGTTACAAAATATGGAATGAGTGATAGAATTGGAACAATAACACTTGGAACGAATCAAGAAGAAGTATTTTTAGGTAGAGACTTTGCACAGGCTCAGGAATATTCAGAAGAAACTGCAGCTATAATTGATGAAGAAACAAAAGCAATTGTAGACAAAGGATACAATAGAGCAAAGCAGATATTATCAGAGCATATAGATAAACTACATGCTGTTGCAGGAGTTCTTTTGGAGAAAGAAAAAATTGAGGCAGATGAATTTGAAGCAATTTTCAATGAGAATTAAATTTATTCAATAAATCCGGGGGAAAATAATTTCTCTCGGGATTTTTATTATTTATAAGCTGTAAATAGTAATTATGAATAATATAAAAATCTATTGAAATTTTTCTACTTTTGATATAGAATAGCCTTGTTACTAAAAAGAAAAAATGTAAAGTAAATGGAGAAAAATAATGGAAAATTATAATAATTATAATCAGGAAAAAGAAAATAAAACCACAAAAACTAAAAAAACTAAAAAAACTAAAGTAGGAACTTTAGGTAGTATAATCGAATTAACAAAAAGGCTTATAGCAGATAGGCCAAGGCTAGACAAAAAGAAAAAAATAGACAAAAAAGATATAATTGCTGTAATTCTTACAATTATTTGTATGTTGGCTATAGGTGCTATATTGTGGTTTGTCCCATTTACACATGAATTTATGAAAAACTTCTTATTTTTAAAATAGAGCAAAAATAAAAGGTTTATAGGTAAATCCCATATAAAAAAACCTAAATATTATATAATAAATAAGGAATGTGATACAAATGAACTATGCAGACATAAAAAAAGCAGATGTAGCAAATGGACTAGGAGTTAGAGTTTCATTATTTGTAAGTGGATGCCATCACCATTGCAAAGATTGCTTTAATAGCGAAGCGTGGGACTTTAACTATGGAAATAAATTTACAGAAAAAGAAGAAGAAAGGATTATGAACGAACTAGACCACCCTTATGTTGCAGGATTAACATTACTTGGTGGTGAACCACTAGAGCATGTAAATCAACAAGGCATATTGCCATTAGTAAAAAAAGTAAAAGAAAAATTTCCAGACAAAAATATATGGTGCTATACAGGTTATGAATTTGACAAGGATGTAATGGGGAAAATGTACAACGAATGGAAAGAAACGCCAGAGCTATTGTCATACATAGATGTGATGGTCGATGGAAAATTTGAAGAGGACAAAAAAGACATAAAACTTAGATTTAGAGGCTCAAGCAATCAAAGGATAATTGACGTTCAAAAATCATTAAAAGAACATAAGGTAGTTATGTACGAACTATAAAAAATTGCCACGAGAGATGTTTTTGGGGACGGAGGAAAAAAACACCTTGAACTTTAAGGAACGTCCCCAAAGTTCAAAAAATTATAAGTTTTAGCTATTGACAAGTTATAACCTTTAATGTATAATGAAAATATCGTTAAAAGGGTTATCCCACATACAGATTTCGTATGGACCGGAAGGAGGGGAAAGTATAAATGTCAGAAATAAAAGTTAATAATGGAAATATAGAAGATGCTTTGAAAAGATTTAAAAGGCAATGCGCTAGGAATGGGGTACTTCAAGAAGTACGCAAAAGAGAGCATTATGAAAAACCTAGTGTAAGAAGGAAAAAGAAGTCAGAGGCAGCAAGAAAAAGAAAATATTAATTATGATGCAAGGGAACTGTTGAGGTATAGTTTTTGTATAACCTAAGGTTCTCTTTTTATTTTTTAAAATAGAAAAAATGTCTTGAAAATATGCTACAGTAAGGATAAAATGAATAATAACTAGAAAAATAAGTATAATAATGAAGAAGGAGGAATATACTTATGCAATATAATGAAACTGAATTAAAAAAAGGAATAAAACTTCATACAATTAGTACGAATAAATTTAAAACAAATTTGATGGCTGTATTTTTAACTACAAAACTTACTAGGGAAGATGTAACTAAAAATGCTGTTATTTCAGCATTGCTAAGAAGAGGAAGTAAAACGATGCCTTCTCAAGAAGAGATTAGCAAAAAAATGGAAGAATTGTATGGAGCAAGTTTTGATTGTGGAATTGATAAAACTGGAGACAATCAAGTTATAAAATTTTATATAGAAACAATAAATGATAACTTTGTAAACAATGAAAATACGGAAATTTTGAAAATTGCTTTGGAAAGTTTATTTGACATTGTTTTTAATCCATATACTGAAAACAATGCATTTAAAAAGGAATATGTAGAGCAAGAAAAAAATAATATTAAACAACGCATTGAGGCAAAAATTGACAATAAAGCAACTTATAGCTTGGAGCGTTGCATAGAAGAGATGTATAAAGATGAACCATTTGGATTGTTCAGATTGGGATATGTAGAAGATTTAAAACAGTTAGACGAAAAAAACTTGTACGAATATTATAAAGAACTTATTAGTACTTGCAAAATAGATATATTCGTTTCAGGTGACATTCAAACTACACTATCAGATGTAATAAAAAAGAATAATAATATTGAAAAATTGGTTGAAAGAAATGCAAATTATAACATTCCTAATCCTTTAAATAAAAATTTGCCAGAAAAAGAAAATGTTGTGCAAGAATCAATGGAAGTAACACAAGGTAAACTAGTTATAGGGCTAGATATAAATATGGATAAGCCAGAGAAGCGCTATGCAGCTTTGCTATATAATAGCATTTTAGGTGGAAGTGCAAATTCTAAAATGTTCCAAAATGTCAGAGAAAAAGCACATTTGGCGTATGTGGCTGGCTCAAGATATTTGAGATATAAAAGCAATATTTTTGTAAATTGTGGAATAGAAATAAAAAATTATGGAAAAGCATTAGAATTGATAAGAAAGCAAATAGATGATATGAAAGATGGAAACTTTACAGAAAAAGATATAGAAGATGCCAAAACAGGTATAATTGCATCAATAAAAGCAATTGATGATGAGCAAGATACGGAACTTACTTACTATTTTGGACAAGAGTTGGCAGCAGAGGAAGTATCTTTAGAGGATTATATGAAAAAGGTTCAAAGTGTAAATAAGCAAGACATTATGGATATTGCAAATAGAATTGCTATAAATACGGTATATTTCTTAAAAGATTAGGTTTATAGGCAAACCCTAAATGCCTAAAATTAAATAAAGAAAGGAAAAAAATATGCAAGTTATAGAAAATTTAAAAGTTAAAGAAAAAGTATATATGGAGAAATTGGAAAATGGATTGACTGTGCTAATAATTCCAAAGCCTGGAGTAGAGAAAAAGTATATGATTTGGGGAACAAATTATGGCTCTAATGAGAGCGTATTTATAGCTCCGGGAGATGATAAAGAGACAAAAGTGCCAAATGGAGTGGCTCATTTTTTGGAACATAAATTATTTGAACAAGAAAATGGAACAAACAGTTTGGATGTCTTAACGGCATTGGGGGTAGATGCAAATGCATATACGACAAATGATCATACTGCTTATCTATTTGAATGCACAGACAATTTTTATCCTGCAATGGATGAATTGATGGACTATGTTCAGCACCCATATTTTACGGACGAAAATGTGGAAAAAGAAAAGGGAATAATTGGTCAAGAAATAATGATGTATGATGATTATCCAGATTGGCGAGTTTATTTAAATGCAATGAATGCAATGTATCACAATAGTCCAGTAAAAATAGATATTGTGGGTACAATTGAAAGCATAAGTCATATAAATAAAGAAATTTTATATAAATGCTATAATACGTTCTATAATCCATCAAATATGGTATTAGTATTATGCGGTGATTTTGAGCCTAATGATATTTTGAATGAAGTTAAAAAAAGATTAATAGATAAAAAAGCTATGGGAGAGATAAAAAGAATATATCCAGATGAGCCAAAAACGATAGTGCAAAAAAGAGTAGAACAAAAGCTAGAAGTTAGCCAGCCATTATATACTATTGCAATAAAAGATACCGAGTTTGCAAGTGCTTTAGTAAATAAAAATGAAATTGTAAAAAGGCATATAGCTATAGAAATTTTATTAAATTTGTTAATTGGAAGAAGTTCAAGGTTGTATAAAGAATTGTATGATAATGAACTAATATTTGGACAACCAAGCATAGACTATGAATTTACAAAAATATATGCCCACGTGCTTGTAGCGGGGCAATCATCAGACCCAGATGCTGTCTTTCAAAAATTTGAAGATGAAGTAAATAAATTTAAAAAAGAAGGAATAAATGCAGATGACTTCGAAAGAATGAAAAAAATGATTTATGGCGGATATGTTAGGGAATATAATGATGTTTCTAATATAGCAAGAATGTTTTTAGCAGATTACTTTAAAGGAATTAATAGTTTTGATTATTTGGAGGAAATTGATGGAATAACAGTTCAATATTTGGAACAAATTTTAAAAGAAGTTTTTGATGAAAGCAAAACAATTTTGTCAGTTGTAAAAAGTTAAATAGATAATTCGACCTCATTTTTTGCATAAAAATTTTTAGCGAATTTGTATGAATTTGAAGTATAAAAAATAATGCCGTTTTGTATTGTAAATGGATGTCGAAAAATGAAGAAAAATGACATACGAAAGTTGCTAAAACCCTTTGAAAATGCTTGACTTGAGAAATATAATGTGGTATTTTATATTTACGAGGGAGAAATAACAAAGATGGGGGCGAGTTATAATGTTAAATGATGAAATATGTGATTTAAGAGATAAACTAAATGACAGTATTGAACGTGGAGATGATTATAGTATTGTTTATAATTTAAGCATACAACTTGATGAGCTTATTGCACAATATTATAAAGAACTAAATGATAATAGACAATCTCATGTTGGAGAAGTTGTCAAGTAATGCCTCTTAGACAAAAAATGTTTAGGAGGCATTATTACACAAATAAGATTATAATAAAGTGTTATATTAAATGGGGTTAATTAATGTCATAAGTTTCAAGGTCATCAAATGCTGGATTATATATATTTTTACCAGAAAAATCATATCTTGAGCCATGGCAAGGGCAATCCCAAGTTTTATCTACATCATTCCAACTAAGTAAACAGCCAAGATGAGTGCAAATTGGTTTTACAGCAAAAACTTTTCCATTAACATCTTTATAAATACCAACTTTTTCCTTGTTAATTTGAATAATACCACCAGAATCATTTGGAATTTCTTCAAAATCTTCTTCACTAGGCTTTAACTTATTAAAGATTAAAGAATTAGCACTTTGAACCATCATATTTTTAAACTCTTTAAAATTTTTAAAAGCATCAAATCTTGAAGAACAATAAATTTCGGCATACTTATTATCAACATTTTGGATTTTATCAACTATAATGTTTGCAGCAACATTAGATAAAGTCATCCCCCATTTTTTAAAACCAGTGCCCACAAAAACATTAGGTAAAGTTGGTGAATAGCTTCCAATATAAGGAACCTTGTCCAAAGAAATACAATCTTCAGTGCTCCACTTATATAAAACCTCACACTCTGGATATAAACTTTTAGCTTCATTTTCTAATGCGCCATAACTATCTTTATAAGAAACAGGAAGTCCAGTTTTATGCTCAAAACCACCAATTAGCAAAATACGTTTTCCATTAAATTTAGCAGTTCTAAAAGAAAAATGAGGCACATCGCTACAAATATACATTCCGTTTGGCAATGTTTTTTTAGCATCAATAGCGATAATGTAAGAAGTAGATTGGTACATCTTACTAAAATAAAATCCAGGCAATTTCATAAAAGGATAATGTGATGCCACAATAACATATTTAGAAGTAATGATGTGATTATTTGCAAAAGTCTGGTATAATTCGCCATGCTTTTCAATATTAGTAGCAACAGTATTAATATAAAAAGTAGTACCTCTGTCTATAGACTTTTGGCACAAAGCGTGCACATATTTTAAAGGGTTAAATTGTGCCTGATTTTTAAAGCATGCAGCACCTTTAATTTTAAATGGGAAACTTGTAGTAGTAGTAAATTCGCAAGAACCGCCTAAGGACTGAACTGCTGAAATTTCTTCTTCAATTGCAGGTATACTAGAAGCTGATGCAGTATATACATAATTATTTTGTAATTCAAGGTCACAATTAATTTTTTCATCTTCAATAATATTTACAATATTATTGATTGCTTCTTCATTTGAATCAAAGTAATCTTTAGCAAAACTTAGCCCAAATGTTTTTATTAAATAAGAATAAAAAAGGCCGTGTTGACTTGTTATTTTGCCAGTGGTAAAAGCTGTAGTTTTAGTTGCAATATCATCTTTTTCTAAAACTATAGTTTTGTAACCTAATTTACTTAAATAGTAAGCACAAGTAGCACCAAAAATCCCCGCACCAATTATACATATATCAGCTTCAACATCCTCATTTAAAGAACCTAAATTATCAAATCTATTTACAGAATCTAACCATACAGAATTCATTTATTTTTCAACTCCTTTATAATAATCGCATATACGATTCATAAATAACATTAATATAAGTATACCCAAATATGAATAAATTAGTATTATTCTACTTGATTTTAAGCATATTTTATAATATAATATTATGCCAAGTGAGGAAGATATGGAAATAAATAAAAATATTATAGATAATTCAATAATGAATACTGAAGAGGAAAAAAATAAAACGAATAAATATAGAAGTTTTAACCAAATCGTGAACACATTTTATAATGAAGAAATAGAAGAAATTGAAGATCAAGCTGATGGTAATATACTTCTAAAAGGAAGAGGAACAATAAAACTTGAGCCTGTTGTAATTTATGACAAATTTACAGAAGGCATGAAAGTGGAATTTAAAGTTGGAACTAAAAAAATGTACAAAATAAAAGACTTAGCAGAATTCTATACAAGAATGATGAAAAAGGAATATTATAGGTATGGTGAAAAATTACAATTTATGCATACAAAAGAAATGTTTGAAGAAAAAAGCCAGCCTTTATTAGATTTCTTAATGAAATATGCAGAAATTATAAAATATGCTAATTCGAATTCTAATACTAATTATAGGTATTATGGCAAAGCACTAAGTGAAACAAGCATTATTTTGGGAAACAGTGGAATAGATGATTTATTTGAAATCTTAAAAGGAAAAAAAGTAAAGTTCCAAAAGGACTTCCAAAATAGTGAAATAGAATTCACTGGAGAACAACCACCAATAAAATTCAAATTACAAAAAATATCAGATAATCAATATACTATAATACCTAACATTAATATTTTTGATATTGCAATAATTAGGGGAAAAAATTACACATATTTATTAGACAAAAATAAATTTTATAAATGCACAAAGGAGTTTGAAACATCGACATTAAAGCTATTAGAATTATTTAGGCAAAATTATTTAACAGAAGTAATGCTAGGTAAGGAGGATCTCTCTAAGTTATTTTCAATAATAGTACCTAAATTAAAAAAATCAATAGAAATTCAAGACTTGTCTGAAGAAGAAATAGAAAAATATAAGCCAAAAGAATTAGTTGTAAAAGTTTATTTAGACTTTGAGGAAAATGATTATTTGGTTGCAGACGTAAAGTTTTGCTATGGAGAAAATGAATTCAATCCTTTAGATGAAAAACATGAAGTAAAAATTCCTAGAAATATGATTCAAGAAACCAAAGCATTAAATTTGTTTAGAAAAACTGGCTTTATGTTTGATACAAAAAATTTAAGGTTTATATTGACTAATAATGATAAAATTTACGAATTTTTATCTGAAGATATTGCAGTATATATGCAAAAATTTGAAGTCTTAGTCACAGAAAAATTTAAAACTAAACAAATACGAGAGCCTAAAATAGGTACTCTGGGCATCAAAATCGAAAATAATTTATTATCTATTGATTTGAAAGACTTGGACTTAGATGCTACTGAAATTGAAGATATAATGCAAAAATATAGGTTAAAAAAGAAATACTATCGCTTGAATGACGGAAGCTTTATAAAACTTGAGGACAACAAAGAAATAGACTTTTTAGATAAACTTGTGAATGGTATGGATGTTAAATATGAAGACATAGAAAATGGTGAATTAACATTACCTGTGCAAAGAAGCTTGTATTTAGATCAGCTGTTAAAAGGCATAAAAGGCACAGAAGTTATAAAAAACAACGAATATAGAAATATGATAAATAAATTGGACAAAGAGCAAGCAGAAGAAGAATTACAAATTCCTGGAAACTTGAATAAAGTTTTAAGATATTATCAAAAAGTGGGCTTTAGGTGGTTAAAAAATTTGGACTACTATAAATTTGGCGGAATACTTGCAGATGATATGGGACTAGGAAAAACACTGCAAATGCTATCAGTAGTAGTTGATTATGTAATTAATGAAGATAGCGATAAGCCAAAAAAAAGAGCAAGCCTAGTTGTTTCACCAAGTTCTTTAACACTTAATTGGCAAAGTGAAGCTAAAAAATTTACAGATAATCTGAAAACACTAGTAATTAAAGGAAACTTACAAGAAAGAGAGCAATTAATTCAAAATATGGATGATTATGATTTAGTTATCACTTCTTATGACTTATTAAAAAGAGATATAGGCTTATACAAGGATTATCAATTTAGATTTGTAATAGCAGATGAAGCGCAGTACTTAAAAAATAGTACTACGCAAAATGCTAAAGCCATGAAAAAAATAAAAGCAGATACTCGATATGCACTAACTGGAACACCAATAGAAAACTCATTATCTGAGTTATGGTCAATTTTCGACTATATTATGCCTGGGTACTTGTTTACTTACAAAAAATTCAAAACAATGTATGAAATGCCGATTATAAAAGAAAACGATCAATATGCTATGAAAAAATTAAAGATGTTAATTGAACCATTCATCTTGCGAAGGACTAAAAAGGAAGTTTTAACAGAACTACCAGAAAAAACAGTTACAGTGTTAAATAATGAAATGGGTGAAGAGCAAAAGAAAATCTATCTGACCTATCTTGCACAAGCAAAGCAAGAGATTGCAGATGAAATTGATTTCAATGGCTATGAAAAAAGCCATATCCAAATCCTTGCAGCGCTTACACGACTAAGGCAAATCTGTTGCCATCCAGGTCTATTTATCGAAAATTATACAGGAGGAAGTAGCAAATTAGATCAGTGTATAGAAGTAGTAGAAGATGCCACAAAAGCAGGGCATAAAATCTTATTATTTTCTGGATATACTGCGATGTTTGAGTTTATAGAAAAAGAATTAAAAAAACGAAAAATAAACTATTTTAAGCTAGTAGGTAGCACCAAAGTAGATGATAGAATTCGATTAGTTGACGAATTTAATACAAATCCTGACATAAAAGTATTTTTAATATCTCTAAAAGCAGGAGGTACTGGCTTAAACTTAACAGGTGCAGACATGGTAATACATTATGATCCGTGGTGGAATTTATCTACTGAAAACCAGGCAACTGATCGTGCTTATAGAATTGGCCAAAAAAATAATGTGCAAGTATATAAACTAATAACAAAAAATTCAATAGAAGAAAAAATATATGAATTGCAAAATAAAAAGGCCAGCTTAGCAAATAGCATGCTAGACACTAAAGCTTCATTCATAAGCACATTAACTAAGGAAGACATACTAAACTTATTTGCATAGTAGATTGAACTTTGGGGACGTTCCTTAAAGTTCAAAAGGAGAGATGAATATGGTTAATTATATAACTGTGGTTGGAGGAGGACTAGCAGGAACTGAAGCAGCATATCAAATTGCTAAAAGAGGAATTATGGTAAGGCTATATGAAATGAAACCGTTTAAATATTCACCTGCGCATAATAGTGACAAATTGGCAGAGATTGTGTGCAGTAATTCTTTTAAGTCAAATTTGTTGACTAATGCGTGCGGCTTACTAAAAGAAGAGCTAAGAAGACTAGGGTCTTTACTTATGGAGATTGCTTCTGAGACAAGTGTGCCAGCTGGACAGGCACTGGCGGTTGATAGAGAGAAGTTCTCTGAAGCGGTTACAAAAAGGATTGAATCTAATAAGTTAATAGAAGTTGTGCATGAAGAGGTGACTGATGTTTCAGAAATGGCGAAAGATGGAATCGTGATAATTGCAACAGGACCGCTGACATCTGAAGGCCTTGCTGAACAGATTCGCAAGATGACAGGTGAAGATAAGCTATATTTTTATGATGCAGCAGCGCCAATTGTTGCTAAGGATAGCATAGATTTTGATATTGCTTTTTATGGGGATAGATATGGCCAAGAAAAGAAGAAAGATGAAACGGTAGATGAATGGCAATTAAGACAAAAAGATACTAAAAGTGATTATATTAATTTACCGATGAATAAAGAGGAATATGAAAAGTTTTGGCAAGAATTGGTAAATGCAGAAGTTGTGACTTTACATGAATTTGAGAAAAGGGAAATTTTTGAAGGCTGTATGCCAATTGAAATAATGGCAAAAAGAGGAATTGATACATTGAGGTTTGGACCCCTAAAACCGGTTGGCTTTGATGACCCAAGAACAGGCAAGAGGCCTTATGCGGTTGTGCAATTGAGGCAAGATAACACAGAAGGTACTATTTACAATATTGTGGGATTTCAGACAAACCTTAAATATGGAGAGCAAAAAAGAGTATTTAGTATGATTCCAGGGTTGAAAGAAGCGGAGTTCGTTAAGTATGGTGTTATGCATAGAAATACTTATATAAATTCACCTAAACTACTTGATGCTACTTATAACTTGAAAAAAAATAGAAATATATATTTTGCTGGGCAAATATCAGGTGTTGAAGGATATGTAGAATCAATTTCGTCTGGAATGGTTGCTGCTTTAAATGCATGTAATGACTTTATGAAAAATCAAAATAACAATAATGATGACAAAAAAATTATATTTCCAGAAGAAACTGTAATTGGAGCACTTGCAAAGTATATTTCTACGCCTAATGAAAAATTTCAGCCAATGAATGCTAATTTTGGTATATTACCAGAATTAGGTGGCGAAAAAATTAAAGATAAGAAATTAAGATATACGAAACTTGCCGAAAGAAGTCTAAACTCTTGCAATTTTTTTGATTTCTTGATATAATAGTAACTGAAGTGTAAAAATTAAGGCAAAAGAAAACTCTTGCAATTCTTTTTCAACTATAATTAAGCCTTAAGAAGGGAATGTGAAAAAATGGGTAAATTAGAAGATGTAAAAAGTATGATTGCAGATTATGAAAAACAGAAAAGACAAATTGATAGGAATAATAGTGACATAAACTTGAAAAAGCAGGTAGAAGATATAGACAAACAACTAAAACCAATTGATTTGCATATACAAAGATTGGAACAAGAAAAGAAAAACATGCTAAGTAATACAACTAATGCTTTTGAATCAAAGCAACTTGCAGATGAATATGATAGGCAAATTGCGGCAGCTAAAAATGATCCTACTTATGGAAAATTGAATAATCAAAAAAAGATTTTAAATGACCAAATTAGCATTGGACGTAAAGATAGGCAAGATAGTAGAGAAAAGCAGAATAGAGACTTAGATGACAATATGTTGAGAAGATTCACTCAGGAATCTATGTCTATTGATTCAGATATAAAAAGTGCAAATGCAAAAGTACAAGCTAAACTTGCTGAAATGAGTAGCTATAAATATCAGTATGATGCAAATGGCAATGTTATTAATGGTGATGGATATAGAAAATTAGTTGAAGAATATCGTGGAATGCAAGACAATCTAAGAGAATTAAAACAAGCAAAAGAACTTTGCGATAAAACAAAAGCAGAAATTAACCAAAGGTGGCAAAAACGTGTAGAACCAATTAATAATGCAATAAATAATAATAGAGCAAGTGAAAATACAAGAACTGTAAAGCCTGAGCTTGAAAATAATTTTGCAGATGCAATTAGTTATTGGACTAGTCAATATGAAAAAGAAGATAGCTCTCCAAAATCAACTAAACAAGAACAAAGTGAGAGACCAACTCAGATGAAGAGTACAATTGAATTAGTTGACACAGATAATGCTGAACAACAAAAGCAAGAACCAAATATGAAGCCAAATCAATGGAAAAGCACAATTGAATTAGTTGACCCAGATGGTGCCAACCAACCAAAAAATCCAGCTGATCCAAATGTGGCTATGCCAAAGGAGAAATCTTTTGATTCTAATTGGGCTGCTTCAAAAACAAGTTCAGTTGAACCACCTAAGCAAACAGCACAAGTTCAGCCACAAGATAATGGCACTTACTATGATACAAAAGGAATAAAAATGGTAAATGGACAACCTGTGTCTATTATGCAAGACAGAATTAAAAGTATGTTAGTAGATGAAAAATCTGATAAAGTTGTAGTTGAAATGGTAAATGGAAAGACTGTTGAAGTCAAAAACTTAGGAAAAGAACTTGGCAGAAGCGCTAAAAAGGAATTGTATAATACTACAAGAATTTTAAATACATGCAATAAAGTAATAAAAGAAAATGGACTTAAAATAAGACCAAAAACATTAATGAAATCATTAAATCCAGGTGTTATATTGGCGTTGACTTCAATAAGAAATATAGATCAATTAGAATATCTTCATGATTATATTAGCAAGGCAAGTAAATCTTTGAATTATATTAAAAATAAGGGAGAAAGTATTTCAAGAGAAGAGGTAAAACCTGACTTCGATTTAAAACATATTTATCAAAAGAGTTATCGACTAGATAAGTTCTTACAACAAAGAAGAATAACTAGCTTAGAGAGGGTAATGAGAACTAAAGTGGAAAGTTATAGAGCCCCATCATTATTTGCAAGAAATAAAGTTAAAATGTTGGGAGCAGGTAAACAAGAAAGAAAGGCGGCTGAACTTTCAGCATATATTGGCAGACCAGGTCACGAACAACTAGAAAATAGTTTGCGTGGAATGGGAGTATTAGGAAAGGATGAAAACTTGACTAAAGAAAATGTGAATAAAGTAGCACAAAATTTGATAGCTCATAATAAGGGTGGCAGAAATTCATATAGATATGAAAGCAAAATTAATAATGCAATAGGACAAAAAGTGAAAACTATTCAATATAAAAACAGATATAAAACTACTACTCCAAATCCAACTAAGATGGCAAAAAGTCAAGAAGAGCAAACAAAGGTAGTTGATAAACAAAGGTAGTTGATAAAGACAAAGGCGAAAGATAATATATAAATTTACAAAACTGCCAAAAAAAGTAAAAAATTGATTGACTTTCGAATAGAAAAATGATACAATAGATATCGCTATAAATAGTTTTAAATACTATTTTATAACGATATTTTAATTTTAATGTAAAAATAAATAGGAGGTGAAATTTAAGTGCCAACAATTAATCAATTAGTAAGAAAAGGAAGAAAAACAGGAGTAACAAAATCAACAGCACCAGCTCTACAACATGGATGGAATTCAAGAACAAAGAGACTAACAAACAATAGAGCACCTCAAAAAAGAGGAGTATGTACAGTTGTAAAAACAGTTACACCTAAGAAGCCAAACTCAGCTCTAAGAAAAGTTGCCAGAGTTAGACTTTCAAATGGTTATGAAGTTACATCATACATTCCAGGTATAGGTCATAACCTACAAGAACACAGTGTTGTATTAATAAGAGGAGGAAGAGTAAAAGACCTTCCAGGTGTTAGATACCACATCATTAGAGGAACATTAGATACAGCAGGTGTTAAAGATAGAATGCAAGGACGTTCTAAATATGGAGCTAAAAAGCCAAAGAAATAGTAACTAAAAAAAGTGCTTGTAATTTTACTAAATTTACTAGATTAAGGTACTTAAATTTAGAATAGATATAAGCACTAGACGCAAAAGTAAAAAAGCTATTTTGTAAAAAACAAAAAGCTTAAAGAAAAACTTTTGAGAGTACCAGATACTCTTTATAGAGTATTAATTAAAAATAAGGAGGGAAGAATAGTGCCAAGAAAAGGATATATAGCAAAAAGAGAAGTATTACCAGATCCAATATATAATAGCAAAGTTGTTACAAAACTAGTAAATAACATCATGTTGGATGGAAAAAAATCAATTGCTCAAAGAATTGTATATGATGCATTTGACATTATTAAAGAAAAGGAAGGAAAAAATCCTTTAGAAGTTTTCGAAGCAGCTTTGGAAAATGTTATGCCAGTTCTTGAAGTTAAAGCAAGAAGAGTTGGTGGAGCTACATATCAAGTTCCATTAGAGATTAGACCAGAAAGAAGACAAACTTTAGGTTTAAGATGGCTTGTAACTTATGCTAGAACAAGACATGAAAAAACAATGGCTGAAAAATTGGCTGGAGAAATAATGGATGCTGTAAATGGAAATGGTGGAGCATTCAAGAAGAAAGAAGATACACATAGAATGGCAGAAGCTAATAAGGCTTTCGCTCATTATAAATGGTAAAAAAACGAATGAAAAGCAGCATCTTGCACATTTTCGTCTCTTATATAGGCTTCGATGTACAAGGAGTACACCATCAGCCTATATAATTCGACAAAAATGCACAATATACTACTTTTGCTTCGTTTTACGATTGGTTCAGAGATGTGAGAACATTTCTAATCAAAATTGGAGAAGAAAAAGTATAAACGTTGAAACAAGAAAGAGAGGGGGAAATAAATACAAATGGCAGTAAGACAATACCCACTAGAAAGAACTAGAAATATAGGAATTATGGCACATATAGATGCCGGAAAAACAACAACAACAGAAAGAATATTATTTTATACAGGAAAAACACATAAAATAGGTGAAGTTCACGAAGGTGAAGCTACAATGGACTGGATGGCACAAGAACAAGAAAGAGGTATTACAATAACTTCAGCTGCTACAACATGTTTTTGGAAAAACAATAGAATAAATATTATTGATACTCCAGGACACGTTGACTTTACAGTAGAAGTTCAAAGATCTCTAAGAGTCTTAGACAGTGCTGTTACAGTACTTGCTGCAAAGGGTGGTGTACAACCACAAACAGAAACAGTTTGGAGACAAGCTGATAAATATCATGTACCAAGAATGGTATATGTTAATAAAATGGATGTAACTGGAGCTAACTTCATGCTATGTGTTGACCAATTAAAAACTAGATTACATGCAAACGCAGTTCCAATCCAATTACCAATTGGTGCAGAAGATAACTTCAAAGGAATTGTAGATTTGATAAAAATGAAAGCTTATATACACAAGGATGATTTAGGCAAAGATATTGAAGAACTTGAAATCCCTGATGATATGAAAGACTTAGCTAAAGAATACCATGACAAAATGGTTGAAGCAGCAGCAGATCAAGATGAAGAATTAATGATGAAATACCTAGATGGTGAAGAATTAACAGAGGACGAAATCAAAAAAGGTTTACGTGCTGGAACAATTTCTAATAAACTTGTTCTTGTAACTTGTGGTTCTTCATATAAAAACAAAGGTGTTCAAGAATTATTAAATGCTATTGTAGACTTTTTGCCATCACCACTAGATATACCACATATCAAAGGTGTAGACTTAGATGGAAATGAAGTTGAAAGAAAAACTGATGACAATGAGCCATTTGCTGCATTAGCATTTAAAATAGCAACAGATCCATTTGTTGGAAAACTATGTTTCTTTAGAGTATATTCAGGAACATTAGTATCTGGTTCAAGTGTATTAAATGCAAATAAAGATAAAAAGGAAAGAATCGGAAGAATTTTGCAGATGCATGCAAACCATAGACAAGATATAGAAGAAGTATTTGCTGGAGATATTGCTGCAGCAGTTGGACTAAAAGACGTTACAACAGGTGATACTCTATGCGATCCAGACCATCCAGTTATATTAGAATCTATGGAATTCCCAGATCCAGTTATAGATGTAGCTATTGAACCTAAAGATAAAGTAGCTCAAGAAAAATTGGGTATAGCTTTATCAAAACTAGCTGAAGAAGACCCTACATTTAAAACATATACAAATCAAGAAACAGGACAAACAATTATAGCAGGTATGGGTGAACTACACCTAGACATAATCGTAGACAGATTAAAGAGAGAATTCAAAGTAGAATGTAACGTTGGTAAACCTCAAGTTGCATACAAAGAAACAATTAGAAACAAAGTAAAAGTTCAAGGTAAATTTATTCGTCAATCTGGTGGTAAAGGACAATATGGTGACGTTTGGTTTGAAATGGAGCCATTAGAGCCAGGTAAAGGAATTGAATTCGAAAGCAAGATTGTTGGTGGAGCAGTTCCTAAGGAATATATTAAGCCAATTGAACAAGGTATGCGTGAAGCAGCTGAGACAGGTGTACTTGCTGGATATCCAGTAACAGATGTTAAAGTTACTTTAGTTGATGGTTCATACCATGAAGTTGACTCTTCAGAAATGGCATTCAAAATTGCAGCTTCTATGGCATTTAAAGAAGGCTGTAAACAAGCTAAATCTGTTATATTAGAGCCAATAATGAAAGTTGAAATAACAGTCCCAGAAGAATATATGGGTGATGTTATTGGTGATATTAACTCAAGACGTGGAAGAATGGAAGGTATGGATAGCCAAGATGGAATGCAAGAAATTCATGCATTTGTACCACTTTCTGAAATGTTTGGATATGCTACAGACTTGCGTTCTAAAACACAAGGTAGAGGAACTTATACAATGGAACCATCACACTATGAAGAAGTTCCAAAGTCAGTATTAGAAAACATAGTTGCAGCTAGAGGTAAAAAAGAGTAAAAATAAGGCTAAATTATATAAAATCTATTGATTTTTTTAAAAATTTGTTATAAAATGCTTATACAAATTATGTTATTAAATTTATAAAAATAAATGAGCATAGAATAATTAAAAATTCTATAGCAAACGAAAAGGGAGGATATAAAAATGGCAAAACCAAAATTTGAAAGAACAAAGCCACACGTTAACATTGGTACAATCGGCCATGTTGACCATGGTAAAACAACAACAACAGCAGCTATTACAAAATATTTATCATTAAAAGGACAAGCTCAATATGAAGCTTATGACGCTATTGATAGTGCACCAGAAGAAAAAGCAAGAGGAATCACAATTAATACTGCTCACGTTGAATATGAAACAGATAAGAGACACTATGCACACGTTGACTGCCCAGGACACGCAGACTATGTTAAAAACATGATTACAGGTGCTGCACAAATGGATGGTGCAATATTAGTTGTATCAGCAGCAGATGGTCCAATGCCTCAAACAAGAGAGCACATTTTGCTTGCTAGACAAGTTGGTGTTAAATACATCGTTGTTTACTTAAACAAATGTGATATGGTAGACGATCCAGAATTACTAGAATTAGTTGAAATGGAAGTTAGAGACCTATTAACTGAATATGGATTCCCAGGTGATGAAGTTCCAGTTATAAAAGGTTCATCTTTAAAAGTACTAGAAAGTACATCTAAAGACCCTAATGATCCAGTATATCAACCAATAAAAGAATTATTGGATGCAGTTGATAACTATATTCCAACACCACAAAGACCAATTGATCAACCATTCTTAATGCCAGTTGAAGACGTATTCACAATCACAGGTCGTGGTACAGTTGCAACAGGTAGAGTAGAAAGAGGACAAGTAAAAATCGGTGATGAAGTTGAAATTATCGGTTTAACAACTGAAAGAAAGAAAACTGTTATAACAGGTCTTGAAATGTTCAGAAAAGTATTAGACGAAGCAGAAGCTGGAGATAATATAGGAGCATTATTAAGAGGTATAGATAGAAAAGACATCGAAAGAGGTCAAGTTCTATGTAAACCAGGTTCAATACATCCACATACAAAATTCACAGCTCAAGTATATGTATTGACTAAAGAAGAGGGTGGACGTCATACACCATTCTTCAATGGATATAGACCACAATTCTATTTCAGAACAACAGACGTTACAGGTGTTATCGAATTACCTGCAGGAACTGAAATGGTTATGCCAGGAGATAATATCTCAATGACAATCGAATTAATTACACCTATCGCTATCGAAAAAGGATTAAGATTCGCTATTCGTGAAGGTGGTAGAACAGTTGGTTCAGGTGTTGTTGCTGATATAATTGAATAATAATCATATCAAAAACATTAAAGACTACCAAGATATATATTTTGGTAGTCTTTTATTTTTTTTGAAAAAAATTTGTTTTTGTGGTATAATCACTTTAATTGGGGGAGATTATGGAAAAAAAATATAATCGAAATGATATAGATGAAAATTTTAGTATGGGCGAAAGTGCTTTACTTTATTATGATGATATTTTGGAAAAAAATGTTTTGAATAGAATCATTATAAGTACCATTTTAAGGTTGCACAAAAAAGGTTACGTGGAGCTTAATAAAACAAATGAAAATGAACTTGTTATAAACATAAAAAATGGAACAAAAAAATTGCGCATATCAGAAACATTTATATATGAGTGCCTAAAAATTATGGACTCAGATGGTGATGGTAGACTAACATTAAATGAATTGAGAGTATCTGAGAATAATATAATTGCCACACATAAAAAGAACATAAAAGAACTAATAATTCAAGAGGCGATGGCAGATAAGTTAATAGATTCAAAAAAGTTTAAGCAAAAGAGAAAGTATTTTTTCAGAGCACTAGAATTCTTGGCTATATTATTAATACCTATATTGTGGACATTTATAAGTCCTGTTATAGTTATTCTGTTAATGGTCGCTATAACAATACTTCTGTTTTTGAATATGAAAGGCATTAATTATTCAAAGGATTTATTAAAGGCTCTAAAAAATAAATTAATTCATGACGAAATGATGAAATATAGTTCAAAAGACGAGCGTAAAAGTATAATTATAGAATTCATTTTATGCATTGTTATATACTGTGTTCAGCTATATGTTTTAGGAGAAATTTTTCCATATATTATGTGGAATACAATTGTTGCAGAGTCAGTAATATTTTTTATTATTGCAATAGCAGAATATATTAAATTTACTAAAGCGCACGTGTATACAGGTACAGCCATTCAATATAGAGATAAACTAAAAAGGCTAGAAGAATACTTGAAAGAATATTCTTTGATTGAAAATAGAAAAGCTATAGAAGTATATTTATGGGAAGATTATTTAGCATTTTCAGTTTTGCTAGGAATAAATAAAGTCATACCAAAAGAATTTAACTTGGATTTATCTGATAATGATAAAAGAGGAAAATTGCAGTATGATTATTATGAAAATAAATATTACTATATCAATGATAAAGATGAAAAAATATATGTGGATTAAAAAAAAGACTTGCTTTTTTCTAAAAACAATAATAAAATATTACTGTTAACGATATAATGAAATAAGTACGATTTGGAGGAATCAAAAGTGAAAATCATATTAGATGCGATGGGTGGAGATAATGCCCCAGATGCCAATATAAAAGGTGCTGTAAATAGCATAAATAAAGTAAAGGCAGAAGTAGTATTAGTAGGCAAAGAAGATGTAATAAGAAGCAAAATAAAAGAATTTTATGGAAAAGAAATAGAAGAAATTTCAGATAGATTAAAAATACAAAATGCAACAGAAACAATAGAAATGGAAGATACTCCTACAGTTGCTATAAAGCATAAAAAAGATTCATCTATGGTAGTGGGCTTTAGAATGTTAAAAGAAGGCCAGGGAGATGTTTTCATTTCTGCAGGTAATTCAGGTGCATTGTTAACTGGCGCAACTTTGATAGTAGGCAGAATAAAAGGGATAGATAGGCCTGCTTTAGCAGGTATATTGCCGGCATATAAGAGCCAACTGCTATTGATTGATGCTGGCTCAAACACTAATTGCAAACCTATAAATTTATTGCAATTTGCACAAATGTCTAGCATATATCTAAAAAATACTTTTGGAATAGAAAATCCTGCGATAGGGTTGTTAAATATTGGTACAGAGGAAACTAAAGGGAACGAATTAGTACGAGAAAGCTATAATTTGTTAAAAGAAAAAGCTGAGAAGTTAAATATCAACTTTGTAGGAAATGTAGAAGGTAGAGATGCTTTTTCAGGTAAAATTGATGCTATAGTAACAGATGGTTTTACAGGAAATGTATTTTTAAAAACTACAGAAGGATTAGGTAAATTTGTTAAGAGAACATTAACAGAAAGCTTGACTAAAAACCTACTTAGCAAAATACTTGCAGTTCCTGCTTTGCCAGCAATAAAGAGATTTAGTAAAAAAATGGATTACAAATCTTATGGCGGAGCACTATTCTTAGGGGTAAAAAAGCCAGTAGTAAAAGCACATGGAAGCAGTGATGCACTGTTATTTGAATACACTATAATACAGGCAGAAAAATTTGTAGAGAACAAAGCAGTAGATAAAATGATAGAAGAATTTGATAAAATTCCTAAAGATAAATAAAAGGTAACTGACTTATCAGTATAAAATAAATTATTTTAGCCAATCTACTTGACAAAAACAAAAACATATAATATAAATGAAATATGCAAATAATTAATAATAATAAAATCGTATTTGTTAACTTGAGAGGAGGTGAACTCTAGTATTATGAGTTCAGAAGAAATTTTAGAGAAAGTAAAAGGAATAATAGTTGAACAATTAGGAGTTGCAGAAAATGCCGTTACATTAGAGGCATCATTTATAGATGATCTAGGTGCTGATTCACTAGATATAGTTGAATTAGTAATGGCTATAGAAGAAGAATTCGACATAGAAATTCCAGATGCTGACGCAGAAAAAGTAGCAACAGTAGGAGATGTTGTTGACTACATAAAAGAACATGTAAAATAAAAAAGAAAGCTTTGTGGCTTTCTTTTTTTGGTACGCAAAACACGTCTTTAGAGTATATAGAATAATTTGTGTAAAGTTTAAAAATAAACCTTCTTATGATAAAATAAAAATGTCATAAGGAGGTTT
>CALXJQ010000002.1 GCA_944388665.1 uncultured Clostridia bacterium | reverse complement strand
TTATTTGTTTAATCAAAATATTTATCAGTATTTTCAAATAATTGTTCATAACTAATATTAAGAACTTTGCAAATTGCTTTTTGCTCAAAATCTCTTATGAATAGTGTATTACACTCTATTCTGGAAATGTCAGAGTGATATAGGTTTACGCCAAGCAAAATTAATTTGTCAGATAAGTCCCTTTGAGAAAGTCCTTTCAATTCTCGATATTTCTTTATATTAGAGCCGAACAATGTTATAGTTTCCGTTAAATGTTTTGGTTTTCATGTTAGTATTATTACTCCTTAAAAATAAATTATATACATATAATACTATATTTTTTGTTAAAAATTGGTGCGTACCATATAGCAGAATGGAAAGGAGTAAAATGAGAATATTATTTAAAAATGAAACGATAATCTCAAAAGAAAAAATTACTAAAACTGATAAATATGCTAAAGTACATAGAATCAAATTGACAGATGTTTTAAAAACAATTATGTGTCTAACTATTATAATATGTTCATTCATACTATTAAAAAGAGGAGAATATGATGCAATAATTTATATAGGCTTTGCAATATGGGGGGTAAGAGATACATATAAAAGATTCAATATAGTTTCAAAAAGTGGAAAGCTAATTTATGAGTTTTATGATGATTTCTTTGAAGTAAAAACAAAAGATATTATTTTAAAAGTAGATTATGAAGTTATCAAAAAAGTTATAACAGAACAGGATGTTTACTATATTATTTTAGAAAAGTGTGGACTATTTTTAGATAAAGACAACTTTACGATTGGAGAAAAGGATGAAATTTTAGACTTTTTAAAAGGAAAAGCGATAACTGTAAACTAAAAAGAGAGGAGGGGAGAGAGGATGAATTATGAGGAATGGCATAAAGAATATATGGAAAAGAAAATAATAAATCTAAAAAATGAACTAAATGAAAAAGACATTGAAGTATTGTCAAAGTTAGATATAGAAGTTCAAGATAAGACTTATACTCAATATGATTTTGAAATATTTATGATAAATGTGGGTGCTTATGATAGAGATGATACTATGTCTGAACTTGATTTAGAATACACTAAAGATTTAAACAGCACAGGTGTATCACAAAATGAATATAAAAAAATACAGGATAAAGTAGATAAAATCTATGATAAATGTTGCAAATATTTTGCTAAATATTTGTATAAAGTTTCTTGATTTTTAAAAAAATTAGTTTGACATTGTTATAAAAATGTTGTATAATGAATATACTAGTAAGAGCAATCTTATGGTTGCTATTCGGAAAACCCTTGCCTTAAGTAGGGAGATTTACATTAGGAAAACCCTTGCCTTGAGTAGGGAGATTTACATTAGGAAAACCCTTGCCTTGAGTAGGGAGATTTAAAATTCAAACAGGGTGTAGAAATATACCCTGTTTTGTTTATAAAGGAGAAAAAGATGGGAGAAAATGAAACATTAAAATTTTATATTGTAGCTGATGAATATATAGAATATTTAAGCCAATTTGATAATCATGTAAGTTGGAATAAAGAAAATAAAAGACCTTATATTGGAATCGTATTAAAAGTAGAAAATCATTTATATTTTGCTCCTCTTTATTCATATAAAGCCAGCTATAATAAATATAAAGATAATCCTAGTTTTATACGAGTTGAAAACAGAAAAAAAGAAAATGTATCTATAATAAGATTTGCTGAAATGATACCTGTTCCTTTAAATGCTATACAATTGTTAGACTTTAATGCTAGAGGAAAAAAGTATAAAGATTTATTACAAGCAGAAAGTGATTTTATAAATGACAATAAAGAAATAATCTATTCAAAAGCTAAAAAAATATATAGAAATGTAGTTAAACTAAAAATCCCATTCTTTACAAATATTTCTTGCAACTTTGTATTACTAGAAAAAAAATCAAAATTATATACAAATGCAGAGGATAGGGAAGAGGTAAATATTAATAATACTGAAATTACTTGTGAAGTATTTGAAGAATTAGATAGTATTAAACAGAAGTTAGAAAGTAATAATTTCAATTATGTTGAAGAATTTACTTTAGATGATATTTATATGTGTAACCAAAAAACAAAACAATATGTACCACAAAATGGCAGTATAACAGATACACTAATTATTCGTTATACCAATGATAACGATAAGCAAATTATTTCTAAAAAGAGAGCGTATAATTCTGAAGGATTTGAAATAGGAACAGAAAAAACTATATTAAAAATAGATGATATAAATAATGCCGAAAAATTGCTTAATAGTTTAGGATTTACTAGATTTTTAAGAATGATAGATAAAAACTATCGTTACGAAAATGAAAACTATATTGTATTTATACAAGTTATTGATCATTTAGGAATATTTTTAGAAATAGAAACTAAAAAAGAAAATCCTGACGAAAAAGAAATTAAAAACTTAATTGAATTAGTGAAGTCATTTAAACTAAAAACTGGAACAAAATATGATATAAGAAAAGCAGAATTATGGTATAAAAAACAACAAAATACATAAAAATTCATATAAAAGGCAATAGACAAGCTCTAAATCTTTACAAAATTAACATAATATGTTATAATAACATCGTGGAGATGATGTTATAGTGTCTAATGTGAATTTGAATTTATATAAGATTTTTTGTAAAGTTGCAGAATCAAAAAGTTATAATGAAGCATCTGATAAACTAGACGGATTATCTGTTGCTAATATAAGTACGCAAATATCAAATTTAGAAAAACAATTAAACTTGATATTATTTAACAGAGAAAGTAAAGGTGTAACATTAACGGAAAACGGTAAAGAATTATATGAAATAGTGCATAAATCTATTTCAAGTTTTGATTTTGCTGAAAAAATGGCACAAGATAAAAATAGTATGTCAAGTGCAAATATAAAAATTGCTTGTCCATCACATTTAACAAGTTATTTCTTAATGGAGAAAATAGAAAAAGTAAAAAAAGTTTTTCCAAAAATCAAGTTCACAATTATATGCGAAGTAGACACAAACAAAATTCTTGAGTTGTTAAGAAACCACGAGATAAATTTCGCAATAACAGATGTTTCCATAGAACTTAATAATATTGTATGTGAAGAGTTGGCAACAATTAATAATATATTTGTATCTAAAACTCCTTTAACTATTTCAAATATAAACGAATTAGAAAATTTGAATTGCATTTTAAATTTAGAAAATACAAGAACAACAAAAAGGTTAAAAGAGATATTAAGTAAATACAATGTAAACATAAATGCAAATATGATATGTGATGCTACAGAAATAAGAGTTCAAGCAGTTAAAAAGAATATGGGTATAGCCTATGTAATAAAACAAGCAGTAAAGGCAGAATTAGATAATAATGAATTATATGAAGTAGAATTACCAATAGAGCTTCCAAGTATTAAATTAAATCTAATTCATTTAAAAGACGAACTGACAAAAGCAGATAAAGAATTTATTAATAATTATTTAAAACATTAAAATATCCTTAACATAGGATATTTTTTGTTATGCTTTTTTTAACAATCCTTAAAAATCTTAGAATAGTATTTTCTATGAAACTCATATATAATATTAATGTATAATTTTATATATGAAAAGAGGATTAAAATGGTTAAGAAGAAAGTATGTTGGAAGATAACAACAAAATGTAACCAAGGATGTAAATATTGTTTTGGATTCACTAATATACCTGATTTGTCTTATAGTGAAAATGAAAAGGTATTAGATAATTTAGTAAAGAATGGAATTAATCATATTACATGGACTGGAGGAGAGGCTGTCCTTTATCCTAATGTCAGAGATTTGATGAAAAAATCAAAAACAATGGGATTACACAACAAACTTGTAACTAATGGAATATTCTTATCTAAAAATAATACTGAATATGTAGATGACATATTAAATATACTAGATGAGATAAATTTGTCAATTGATTCTATCGAAAATGATATAAATACAGCTTTAGGAAAAGAAAATAACCATTTTGAAATTATCAAGAATTTGCTAGAAAAAACAAAAAATAAGAAAATTAAAATTGGAATAAATACGGTAGTAAGTAAGCAAAATGTAAATAAACTAGAAGAATTAGGGGAGTTTTTAAATAATTATAAAATTGAAAAGTGGAAATTTTTAAAATTTATGCCTATAAGAGAGAGGGCATTAGAAAACGAGAAACTATTTGAAATAACGGAAGAAGAATTAGAAAATGGAATTAAAAGTTTAAAAACATTTGAGAATATAAAAAAGGTAGAATATAAAAAACAAAATGAGTTTGAAAAAAGCATAGTTGTACTTCCAAATGCAGATGTTATTAGAACTGAAAACGGAAAGGATCATTATTTTGCAAATGCTCTAAAACAAGATTATATAGATTTTGACAAAATTAATTCATCTAATAAAATTAGAACATTAATCGCTCATAACAAAGAACAAATTAGAGAGCAAATAGTCGATTCAATAAATCAACTTCCTTTTGTAGAAATTGTTGGAACTGCAATAAATGGTGAGGACACATACCAAAAAATAGTAAATCTAAAACCTGAAATGGTGTTTGCAAAGTATGATGTTGAAACAGGAGTTAATATGATAGAAAAAACAAAAGAAAACTTAAAAAATGATGTTCCTGTATTCAATTTGATTACAGATAATTCCATCAATGATAATGATATAGAAAAGGTATATAATATAATAGGTAGAAAATTTAATTCTATTGTAACAGAACCAGTAAATTCTTCTGAAATTAACGATATTATGAAAAGCTATAAAGAATATATAGAGAACCATTAATATAAAAAATAAGAAATAAGTTTGAATTTTCAAAAAATCAATTTATTTCTTATTTTTTATTATGTGTAAATACATTACAACAATTTCTAAAAATCTTTGAGGGGTAATTTTACAACCATAATCAAAATATTTCATAATTGGATAATCAATCGTATCTCTAAAGTTATTTAAAGGCTCTAATGCTGACCTAAAACTAGACCTAATTGCATCATTTGTCTTATTATGTTTTCTGGCAAGCATAAAGAAAATATCATCTAATTTTTTCAATAAATTCGGATAATAATAGCATTGAGTAATTGATTCTCTTAAATAATCAGCACCATTAGAGTTTAGTTTAATTTTTAATTTCAAGAATAGCTTATCAATGTCGAATTCAGTTAATTCCTCATATTCCGAGTAAGAGCATATCTCATTAATTGTATTAAATAAATCGTCTAAATCAGAATATTCAATTACCTTATATACTTTTGCCATATTGGTAATTTTAATATTTTCGTTTGACTTATCCACTACAAGTATAGTATTACAGTTTCTTTTTTCTTCAATAGTCATTGAAAGTCTATTAATAATTTCAATACAATTCATATCTTTAAAATTTGTATCTAAAATTAAAACATTTGGCTTTATTTCAAGATATTTATTCAATGTACTTTTTCCATCTGTTGTTTCGGTTATTTCAAATCTTTTATCATTTGTAAGATATTGGCAGAGTTGCTTATTCTGGTCAATATCATGGTTAGCAATAAGCACTTTTCGCATTGTAACCTCCTACAAATGTTCTTTTTATAATAAAATTCGTTACTATTATATCATATAATTTATGTAAACACAATAGAATTGGTAAAAAAAGACAGTTGATTGTAGCCTTTTTTAGCTGTTTTATAGCCTTTTTTCGCCCTTTTCATCAAAAAAGCAAAAATCTTTATATAATCATGCTAACTTAATCAAAGTCTTTAAGGAGGCGAATTACAAAAGATTTTAAGGAAACAAAAGACTTACTAAATCTTTTAGACTTTGATTAATTAAATTGATCCCCTTATAAAAACTCCTTTGAGAATTTGTTTAAGCAAAATTCACAAGGGAGTTTTGCCAATGTATGAAACAATAACGGTAAAAAAACACAATTTAATATTAACAGATATTCATTATATTGGCATTTTATGCTCTTTTAAGGAAATCAGATGTGTAGTGTTATACTGTGCATTTGATTTTTTTTATTTACTAAAAGAAAAACATTGCCGTAGTCCACCTCTGTTCAATTTGCACACAAACAAGCAAATTGAACGGAGGTAATAATAATGGCGAAAAGACCAAAAAGAAGGAAATATAAAGATAATCCATATACTTTATTGCATGATGAAGAAAATAATACATATTATGCAATATTTAAAGATGGGGAAGGACATAAACAAATTATAAAGATAGGTCAAGAAATATATGAAGCAATGAATCAATTTGAATTAGATGACTTATCAGAATTAAATGAATACGATAATCATATAGAACATTCAGAAGTATTTGAAAACACTTTAAATAAAAGAATATTACATAAGCCTGTAGATGTAGAAGAAATAGTAGAAACTAATACAACAAACAAGCAATTAAAAAAGGCAATTAATTGTTTATCAGAAGTTCAAAAAAGAAGAATAAAGCTATACTATTTTGAAGATAAAACTGTAGAAGAAATTGCAAAATTAGAGAAAACATCACACCAAGCTGTAAGTGAAACTATACGAAAAGGAATAGTTAATATACGAAAATTTTTAAAAAATTAAAAAAATTTTAAAATTTGCCTTGCAAAATTGACGATTAGTTAGGAAACAAGTGAAAGAGGTTAAAACTTTTTCACTTGTTTCGTTTTAGTTGAAATAAGATAAGAACTTTGAAAATTGAATACAAATTCATTAAATACATTCCTACTATTAGGAGCTAGTTAAAAAGTAGATTTACAACCTACTTAACTTAAATATGAGTATAGCAGCTCATAAGGCGATAATGAATAGTGGGTATAATGATACACTTGTTCAGTCATAGCACGAGCGAGATAAAACCGTCCCACGCATTGAGAGCAAGTCTGTTAAAGCAGATAGGTGAAAGTCCTGTGGAGCATTTGCTAAATGCCGTTTAATGAATTTTTTGGAGAAAGATAGAAATAATAAAGGGCTATCTATTTAATTTTTAATAGATAGCCTTAAGTAAAAAAGGAGTTTAGAAAATGAAAATAATACTTTTTATTATGATACTTATTGCAATATTTACATATCTTATTATTTTAGGAAGTAGCAAAAGCAAAACAAAACAAGAAATAGAATATGAAAACAAAGAACAAAGTAAATATTTAAAAGAATGGGAGGAAAAAAGAAAAAATGGAAATAAATAGAGGAGATATATTTTATGCAGTTTTAAATGAAGATGTAGTAGGAAGCGAGCAAACAGGAATTAGACCAGTTGTTATTTTACAAAATAATGTAGGAAATCTTTACAGTCCAACAGTTATAATTGCACCAATTACAAGTAAAGTAAAAGTTAAATCAAAATTACCCACACACATTTTTATAGATGAAAAAAGTAACGGATTACCTAAAGATTCGTTAATTTTGTTAGAACAGATAAGAGTAATAGATAAATCAAGAATAAGAAATTATATTGGACACATTGGAAATAATGATATGAAAGAAATCGATATAGGTATTATCATTGCATTAGGTATAGATTTGAATAAAGCACTTAAAGATGCGAAGTATTTTGAAAAATTAGCGTTAGAAAAAGAAGAAAAAACAGAGTTTATTACTAGAAAACAAGTTTCATCTTATGGAATTGTAGCAAAAGAGTATTTGAAAAACACTGGAAATTTAGAGATAAGCAATAAATTGTTTGGAGAATATATATTAACGCTAATGGAATTATATTCACCAGAAGAAATAGAGAAACAAGCAGATAATATAATAAAGAAAGGTAGGTAAATATGAAAAGAGTAATTGCCTATGGCTTTTTTTCGGATATGGGAATAAATACAGGGGAAAATGCCATAAAAAATATTAAAAATTTTATAGAACAAACAAATAACAAAGAATGGAATTTACAACATATTTATCTTTATACTGGTAAAATAAAAAAAGATAATGAACAAATAAAGGAAATAAATAGATTAATTGAAAATAAGTTGGTAGATATTGTGATTTTACTTAAATTTAAACATTTAGGAAATAATAGAAAAGATTATTTCTCTTTTATTGATAAAGCATTAGCAAATGATGTTGATGTAATTTCAATAGGAGATAGATTTACAACATTAGGAGAAACTGGAAAAATTAATTATAGAATTTTGAGAAGTTTTTTTGAAATGGAAGAGAAAGTAAAAGCAAAACGAAAAGAGAATAGAGGAAAAGAAAGATAATTTATGTGAGATGATAGAAGATGAATATAAAAATAGATAATCAAGGAAGTGATGCATATATACATAATCTTGCCTTTGTAAAAGCGATTTTAATAAAAGAATATGTGCAGAGTTTACCAATAACAAAAACTGATAAAGAAAATATATTAAAGTCAATTCTACAATTATTAAAAAACAGTTAATTTTATACATTTGAATAGACAAGCCTCCTTTTTTAAAATCATAAAAAAGGAGGCAAAAATGAACGAAAAAATAAAAATAAGAATTGCGATATACTCAAGAAAATCAAAATATACAGATAAAGGAGATTCAGTAGGAAACCAAATTGAACTTGCAAAGGAATATATAAAAAGAAATTATCCAGAAGATATATATGATGTAGAAATTGTAATATATGAAGATGAAGGCTTTTCAGGAGGAAGTTTAGATAGACCAAGATTTAAAGATTTTTTAGAAGATGAAAGAAAATATCCTTATGATATTCTCATTTGCTACAGATTAGATAGAATTAGTAGAAATATAGCAGATTTCTCTTCTTTAATGAATGAATTAAATGAATTAGAAACTTCGTTTATCTCAATAAAAGAGCAATTTGATACTAAAACACCAATGGGAAGAGCTATGATGTATATAGCATCTGTATTTGCACAATTAGAAAGAGAAGTAATTGCAGAAAGAATTAGAGATAACTTATTTGAATTATCAAAAACAGGTACATGGTTAGGAGGCGAAGCTCCTTTACGGATTTAGCACAGAAAGATATAAAAAAGTAGAGGTATGTGAGGAAGATAAGGACTGTATATCTAAAAAAAGTAAAGTCGCATCTAAACTTGTTATAAATGATGAAGAATTAAGCAAGGTTAAATTAATATTTGCTAAATTTTTAGAATTAAAATCAATGTCAAAATTACTGACATATTTAATGAATAATAATATAAGAACAAGAAAGGGGGTATATTTTGGAATATGTGCTATAAGAAAAATACTTACAAATCCAGTATATGCTAAAAACGACAATGATACAATGGAGTATTTTAATTCAAAAGGAATATTTATTTACCGTGAAGATGATGACAGAAAAAATAATAATGGCAAATACGGTTTTTTGACATACAACAAAACAAGTGGGTATGGGGGAAAAGAAAAACCAATAGAAGAATGGATAATTGCAGTTGGTCTGCATCAAGGAATTATTGACGGGAGAGATTGGGTTGCTGTTCAAATGCTTATTGAAAAAAATGCTGATAAGAAATATAGAGCAGCCATATTGAAAAAGACTAATACTATTGTAACAGGTTTATTAAGGTGTAAAAGATGTAATTCACTTATGAGAGCGAAAAATATGGGAAAAGCAGATAAAGATGGAAATGCTTATTATAGATACTGTTGTAACTTAAAAGAAAAATCACGAGGACATAAGTGTCAATCCCTAAATGTTGGAAGTGAAATTGATAACAAGGTATTTGAAATAATGAAGAATACTTTTGTTCCTAATTCTGAAATATATAAAGAACTTCAAAAAATAGCATCAATTAAGAATAACGATAATTCTAATAGCGAATTAGAGTTCTTACAAAATGCATATAATAAAAACAAAGAAGAAATTGACAAATTAGTAGAGAAACTACAGTATATTGACATTGATCTAATAGATATGGTAAATTATAAGTTGAGAGAATTAAAAGAACAAAAACAAAATTTAGAAACACAAATAGCAAATATAAAAAATAAAACAAAGATTAATAATAATTCTGAAATGCAAACAGCAAAAGATTTGCTAAAAGTTATTGATAATTCTTTCGACATATTCCATACATTTGATTTAAAAACTAAAAGAGATATTGTAGGCTTATTTATAGAAAAAATCTATGGTGATGGAGAGAACATTGAAATATATTTCTTAAATAGTCAAATAGGAGAATCCAAAAAAAAGTTTTTCATTCCAACCATTTCATCAGACCTTGAAAATTCTTTTAATACTGACCTGTCATCAGATAGGGTGAGCAAAATCAAAGAATGGTGTAATTTTTAGAAAATGGGCAACTAAAGTTTTAAAAGATTATATGTTAAAAGGATATGCAGTCAATCAAAAAAGACTAGAATATTTAGAAAAAACAGTAAAATTAATTGATATTGCTAATAGAATCGATGAAAGACTAGAAGGCTCTGATGCTAAAGAAATATTAAAAGTAATTGGCGAATATTCAAAAGCTTTAGATTTATTAGATGATTATGACCATGGAACTCTAAAAAAAGTAAAAGGAAATATTGATGAAAGAAAAATTGAGTATAAAGATTGTATAGAAATTATAAATAAATTAAGATTTAATGAAGAAAGTTCATTATTTGCAATAGAAAGAGATAATGGATTAGAGTCAATAATAGGAAATATTTATCAAAGCTTTGACGGACACGATATTTATAAGAGTATAGAAGAAAAAGCTGCGAACTTTCTATATCTAATTGTTAAGAATCATGTATTTGCAGATGGAAATAAAAGAATTGCAGCTACATTGTTTATATATTTCTTAAATTTCTACGGAATTTTATATAAAAATGGAAAACAAACAATTGACAATAACACATTAGCTGCATTAACATTACTCATAGCCGAGTCAAATCCTAAAGAAAAGGATGTAATCATAGATTTAGTAATGAATTTTTTAAATTAGGAGGTAATGAATATGATAGATTTAAAGAAACTGCAAAAAGAAATATATCAAAATAAAGTAGATAAGGGATTTAATGTAACAGATATTAACAAAGAATTCTGCTTAACTTATGGAGAAATGGCTGAAGCTTATGAGGCGTGGAGAAAAAAGAAAGACGACTTAGGAGAAGAGTTGGCTGATGTTGCAATATATTTATTGGGATTATCAGAAATTTTGGGAGTAGACTTAGAAGACGAGATGCAAAAAAAGGTTTATAAGAATTCAAAAAGAGAATATAAAATTATTGACGGTGTTAATACAAGGGTAAAAGAATATAATGACGAATCTGATTAAAAATAAATAAAGTGTAAAAGAAGAGAACGAGGATATATACGATTTGAGTTGCCACAAAATTTGCGACAACTCAAAAAAAAGGAGAATGAAAAAGGTGGTAAATTTTTTAAATTAATGTTATAATATACATTAATTAAGGTAAAGGAGAGTGTTAATTGATGATGTATCCATTTTGTAAATATGCAGATGAAACATTAGTTACTTTTTCTAAATATAGTGAAAAACGATAATGGTGAAGAAGTGCTTTATGTTCATTTTGAAAGGCCAAAGGAATATGGTTTTGACAGTATAAGATTTGAACTTCCAACTTATAAAGTAGTATATGAAGAAGGACATTATAGTGAAGTTGAAAAGGAAATGTTTAAAAAAATAGTAGAAAAAGGCGCACCATATTTTTACGAATGGGCTAGAGAAGGAGGAATAAAAATTGCCTAGTTTATTTGAAATAATTAAGTAGATTAAGGAGGCCTTTCAGTTGCAATGAATATAGTATAGAACATGCTGAATATGTAATTAATAGAAGCTTAAAATTTGCAGATGAAGTTAAGAATATTAATTATGAGCTTGTTTATTGCATTGCAGTGTACCATGATATAGCCCATCACATTGATGAAAACTTAGAAGGTGTTATGCATATAATAGAAAACACTATCCGAAATTAACCAAAGATGAAGTAATTGAGGAATGTAGACTTTTTAACATCATAAAGAAGTTTGGATTAAATGGATATTCAAGAACCAAGATGTTTTTTAATGATAAAAATTATGAAAAATATCTAAGCGATATAACAAATCTAGCATAAATAAGGAAAAATTCTATAAAGTAATATGTGAAGCAAATAGAATAGCGAATCCAAACAAAAAAGTTTAGAACTGCAGGGAGTAGGGGAATAGATGCCATTTTTAATATGATGATATTTTAAATTAAATTTTAATAAGTGTATTAAAACTATTGGCCGAAAATTTAGTATGCTCATTTTTTGAGCATACTGCAAAAATCATTTTATATAAATTTCAAGAACGAACATTTGTTATTATATAAGAAAATTATTACAAATCACAAAATTATTTATTACAATTCAAATTTTAAATCTTTATATTAAAAATACAATATTTAAAATGCAATATTAATAATTATAAATATTTATAAAATTTAATTTTTAAATCTGTTAATTATAAAATATCTTTGAGAATTGATTTTAAGACATTTAAATAATTGAAATATAAAGTTTGTAGTATATAATAAAAATATAATAAAATTATACTTTATTTATATAGAAAATTTCAAAAAATTAATAATAATCAAGTTTTTAGAAAAAGTCAGATAAATGAGCAAAAAAGTGACGCACGAGAATCGATTTTAAGCCGTTTTATTTTTCGGAGCATATAGTTTGTTGAACGTAAAATAAGCCAAACTTAGAAGAATAGGCATTTTAGAGATTTTTAATAAATTCAGAATAAGATGATAAAAAATTATAGATATAAATTTATATAATGATAAATGAAATTATATAAGTAAGATAAAAAAATTTCTTAAAATTGATTTTAAAAAGCATAAAAACATAAAGATAAAACTAAACTAGTATTAATAAAACCAATAAGAAAGAATAAGCAGCTAAAAGCCCTGAACATAATAAAGTGTAGGCTTATAGCTGCTATATTAATATTCCTATCTCTTTATGCGCAAAACTTTGATTTTGCGCAATGTTTTAAACAATCAAATATACTTCTATTCCCTATGCAAATAAATAACATATTTTTTAATGATATATGCATTTTTATTTATATCATTTGTAATTTTAGTTGTCAATACATTTATGCCCTATTCTATATCTATAATATAAAATTTCCTATATCTTTTACCATATATTCATAAATTAAATCAATAATACTTGCTACATACTCTACATCTTCAATTCCTAAATCATCAAGATTTACATCATTGTATTCTGCATTTATAATTTTCATATAGTCTTCTAATTTTGGATCCTTTTTTCTATAAAATTTAGAAATTTTCATTATAGTAGATTCTGCCATATCAATATTATACTTTACTTTTATATATTTTATATTTATATAATCTAGTATATATGTAAATTTTAAATATGCTTCTTTAAGCTCTTTCTTTTCTATTAATTCCTCTATTATTGATATTTTTTCTTTAAGATAATTATTCTTTTCTAAATTTTTTATTACTTCTTTATCCATTGTTATAATCTCCATTAAATTTTTTTATATTACTATATATAATATAATATAACTTAAAAAAATAGTCAAATCATCTAAATACGTTCTTTATTAAAATTATTGTTATTCTTATTAATAAGCAACAAAGATATTATGATAATTATCTATCATAATATCTTGTAAGAATTAAAAAATATTATGCCACTTCATATCCAGCATTTTCTACTGCCTTTTTTAAAACTTCTGTATCTACATCCTCTTTTAGTGTAACTTCTGCTGTTTTATTTTCTAAACTTACTTTTACAGATTTTACACCTGGTACTTCCTTTAGAGCCTCCTCTACCATTTTTACACAATGATTACAAGTCATCCCTTCAATATTTAATGTTTTTACAATTTTCTTTTCTCCAAACATATTAATTCCTCCTTTATATTTTAATTTTAATATATTTGATATTATATCATCTTAAACGTAATGCATTTAGTATTACGGTTAAACTACTTAATGTCATAGCCAATCCCGCTATCATTGGATTTATTGATATCCCTATAGGCTTCAATACTCCTATTGCAATTGGTATCATTAAACTATTGTAGAAAAATGCCCAGAATAAGTTCTGTTTTATATTTCTTATTGTCTTTTTACTTATAAATATTAAATCTAATATTTTACTTAAGTCATTTTTCATTAATATAACATCTGATGAATCCATTGCAATGTCTGTGCCGGAATTTACACTTACTCCAATATCTGCACTTGCTAATGCTGGACTATCATTTATTCCGTCGCCACACATTAAAACCTTTCTTCCTTGTCCTTTTAGTTCTTTAATTGTATTTGTTTTCTGCTCTGGCACTACATCAGCAATTATTTTGGTTATTCCTATTTCTTTTGCAATTAATTCTGCTGTACCTTTATTATCTCCTGTTAGCATTATAGTTTCTATATTATTTTTATTTAATTTCTTTATTACGTCTTTTACATTTTCTCTTACTAGATCATTTACTCCAACTATTGATATTATTTTATTTTCCTCTACTACGTAAACAATACTATTACCTTTTGTAGCTAGCTCTTCTTCTTTCTCTTTATATTTATTTTCTATTTTAAAATGTTCTAATATTTTATAATTTCCAAGTATATATCCTTTTCCATTTACTTTTCCTGTTATTCCTAAACCACTTAAATTTTTAAAATCTTCTACATTATATTTTTCAATTTCATGTTCTTCTAAGTAATCAGAAAATGCTTTTGCTATTGGGTGTGTTGATTTTGCTTCTATACTTCCTGCTATTCTTAGTAAATCTTCTTCATTTAAATTATTACTATAATTTAAAACTTCAGAAATTTTTAACTTTCCGTAAGTTAATGTTCCAGTTTTATCGAAAACTATTGTATCTATATTTTTAGCATTTTCTAAGATTTCGCTTTTTTTGACTAAAATTCCATTTTTAGCACATTTTCCTTCACTTACTACTATTGCAAGTGGCGTAGCTAAACCTAGTGCGCAAGGACATGCCACTACTAATATTGTCACAAATGTTATTAAAGCTTCTCCGGCACCAAAACCTAACAATAAATAAGCTATAAATGATATAATTGCTATTAATATTACTATTGGGACAAAATATCCACTTACTTTATCTGCTATTCTTGCTATTGGTGCTTTTGTATTTGTTGCTTCTACTACTAATTTTACAATTTGAGATATTGTAGAGTCTCTTCCTATTTTTTCTGCTTCATACTCTAAATATCCATCATAATTTATAGAGCCAGCTATAACTTTATCCCCTTCTTTTTTGGTTACAGGCTTACTTTCTCCTGTTAAAAAAGATTCGTCTAAATGTGCTTTTCCACTTGTTATTTTTCCATCTACTGATATTCTATCTCCTGCATGGCTAACTACAATATCGCCCTTTTTAATTTCATCTATTGTAACTTCTTTTTCTTTACCATCTATTTTTACAATAGCTTTACTTGGTGTTATTTGTACAAGTTTTTGAATAGCTTCTTTTGTTTTATCTTTACTTATTCCATCTAAATATCTGCCAAGCTTTATAAAGAATATTACTATTGCTGATGACTCAAAATATAGTTCATGCACATAACTGTTATTTCCTCTTATTATCATAATCATACTATATGTACTATATAAAAAGCTACTTAGTACACCTATTGCAACTAAAGTATCCATATTTGGGTCTCTATGTATCAAGTTTTTAAATCCATTTTTTATAATATCGAATCCATATATTAGGAATAATATTGTAAGTAAGAATAATGTTACTGCATAATTTATTGGATTAATACTCATATTTAATAAATCAAATATTGGAAGTCCAAACATTTGCCCCATTGAAATATATAATAATATAACCGCAAGTATTCCAAACACTACAAATAATATTTTATCTCTTTTATAATTATTCTTTTCATCTTTGCCATCATATTCACCTAAACTTTTAAAGCCTGCTTTTTTAACAAATGTATCTAACATTTTTCTATCTATTTTTGTTTCATCATATTCTATTTGTGCAGTTGCCATAACCAGGTTTACAGTTGCAGAAATTATTCCATCTTGTCTGTTTAAATATTTCTCTAATCCATTAGAACAAGCACTGCAAGTCATACCTCCTATCTTTAATACAATCTTTTGCATTATTGAAACCTCCTAAATAAATTTACCACTTCATCAATTATTTCATAATTTCCTTTTTCTAAATCATTATATACACAATTGTACATATGATTTTCTAAGATGTGATTTGCTAAACTTTTTATGGATTTATCAATTGCTGATAGCTGAATTAATACATCATCACAGTATCTATCTTCTTCTATCATCTTCTTTACTCCTCTTATTTGCCCTTCTATCCTATTTAGTCTATTATTTACTATCTTCTTTTCCGATTCGCTTCTTTTTGTTTGCTTTTTACAACAATCTTTTTCCATCGTTTTCACCTCTGCGCATATTATATACCCCATCAGGTATTTTGTAAATAGGGGGGTATATATTAAAATTTGCCACTAGGGACGTAGTTTAATGGCAAAAAATTGCCAAAAAGGTCCGTCCCTTTTGGCAATTTATTTGAATTTTTGTAAAAAGTAATCCATTTTTTCTATGAATTCTTCGTTGTTTTTTGTTTTTGTCATTTCGTTTATTACTTGCTCTGTAACTTCTGCTACTGGAAGGCTATTCATTGCTTTTCTTAAAGCAAATACTGTTTCTTTTTCTTTTGGTGTTAGTAATAAGTCTTCTCTACGAGTTCCAGATTTGTTAATGTCTATTGCTGGGAAGATACGTCTTTCTGATAGTTTTCTATCTAAGTGGACTTCCATATTACCAGTACCTTTGAATTCTTCGAATATAACATCATCCATTCTACTTCCTGTATCTATTAAGGCTGTTGCAAGGATTGTTAGACTGCCTCCAAATTCTATGTTTCTAGCTGCACCGAAGAATTTTTTTGGTTTATGTAATGCGGCAGGATCGATACCTCCAGATAATGTCCTTCCTGAAGATGGAATTACTAAATTATATGCTCTTGTAAGACGGGTAATACTGTCTAATAGAATGACTACATCTTTTTCTTGCTCTACTAATCTTTTAGCTCTTTCTAGGACCATTTCTGCCACTTTAACATGATGTTCTGGTAATTCATCAAATGTAGAATGTATGACTTGTCCTTTAATAGATCTTTTCATATCTGTTACTTCTTCTGGCCTTTCGTCTATTAGTAAGACAATAAGTTCAACTTCTGGATTGTTTATGCTTATTGCATTTGCTATTTTTTTCAATAATGTAGTTTTTCCTACTTTAGGCTGTGCAACTATCATACCTCTTTGGCCTTTTCCTATTGGGCACATCAAATCTATAATTCTTGTAGAATATTCGGTTGGAATTGTTTCTAATTTTAGTTTTTCATTAGGATATATTGGAGTTAATTCATCAAATCTTTTTCTCTTCATTGCCTTTTCAGGATGTTCACCATTTACTTCTCCAACATAAATTAAAGATGGAAATTTTTCACCTTCTCTAAATCTTGAAATACCTTTAATAACATCTCCTGTGTCGAGTTTAAATCTACGTATTTGAACCATTGATACATAAACGTCTTTATCACTAGATAAAAAATTATCTCCTCTTAAAAAGCCATATCCGTCAGGCAGGATATCTAATATTCCTTCTACAATTTCATCGCCTTCATTTGTTAGCTTGTAATCTATGATAGGATTTCCATTTTCATCATATTGTCTTTCGGATGTTTCCTTTTTTTCAGCTGATTTTTCATCTGTTTGGCTATTTACTTCTGATTTTTTATTTATATTTTTATCTTTATCTATTTTTCCATCTTCATTGGTATCATTGGTTGATGAATTTGTAATTTGCTTTATTATTGCTATTAATTCATTTTTTTTCAATTTCGATATGTTTTTTATATTATTTTCTTTAGCTATAGACCTTAGCTCACTCAAAGTGTAATCTTCTAAATTTAACATAATTCCTCCTTGTATCTTGTTTTATTTAATTTTAAATTTTACATGGGATTTTCTACGAATCAATTCATATTTTGTATTATATCATAAAAAGTGAGAAAAAAAAAGACTTTTTTACCAAAAATCTAAAAAAGTCTTAATTATGCTTTACAACAACTATGAACCATTATCTACATAAACTCTCTCATTTGGATAGTACATATCTAAATTTTGTCTAGCAGTTTCTTCAATAAATTCTAACGAATTTACATTGTTCTGTTTTTGAGCTAATTCTTCATTATATTCTTTTTGGTCATTTATTTGGGTATTTAAATCAGCAATATCTTGATTATATTTATTAAGTGTTTGTTGTTGGTTAATTAATGTGTAAACAACATAAGCTAATATTGCTAATATTATTAATCTTTTATATATTTTTCTACCTTTTTTCATCAGTATCTCTCCAATTCGATAATTAACTTACTCATAATAATATATTTCTACATTATTTAGATAAATCCTTCTTGAATTTTAAAATTTTTACAAATTTTTCAATTTTTTGCAGCTCTTTTTGGATGTATGTATCAGTTTACTAGAGAATTTACTAATATTTATTATTACTATGTGAATAGGATTAAATAAATATTTTTTGAGTAGTTTATATATAAAAACTATAGGTGTTTTTATAATCAGTTTTATAAACTTAAGAATTTTTACATTAATCTTAATAATGTATTTGCTAAAAAATATCATATATATAATTACACCTAGCAAGATGCCTAAAAACATAAAAATTCTAATTTCACCATTATTAAATGTAAAAACAGAATACAAAACTATAAAACCTGTCAATATCCAAAAAATAATATCTTCTATATATGTAATGATATCAGCTGTTTTGAAAACTTTTCTTAAAATTCGGAAGAAATCAAATACTAAGCCAATGATTACTCCAACAATTATAAAAATTGCAAATAAATATGCCTGATTACTTATCATTTTATTTGATTCCCTCCTATTCTCTATTTTATGCAATTTCTATTTAAATATTTTACTCATAAAACTGCCTTTTCCTTTTTCCATATCTTTTTCACTATATGCTAAAGATGAAATATCTCCTTCTATAATTACTTCTGAAGTATCAATACTTAATTTATTTATTCTAAGATTTTCACCTTTTACTGTTAATAAGCCAAGTTCTGTTTCTACTATCACTACTTGATCATCAAAACTTAACACATCAAGAACGCCTGATACACTAAGCTTCCCACGATTTTCCAAAATTAAATTTTGGATTACACTTGTTGCATTATTACTAGTTTTTCTTTCATCTATTGTCATATATATATCCTCCTTTAGTTTTATTCACTAAAATATATATATTCATGGTTTGTCTTTTTTAGAACTAATTAATTGCTACAAAATAAAAAAGCATGAATTTTATTTACTATTTCATCAGTTACTGTATTTTTGAATGTCAATGTTATTTTTAATTCAGAGATGTTAATTTCCAGAAGTTCTAAGTCATTTTCTTCTATAAATTCAAGTAATTTTGTAATTATGCTGTGGTCTTTAATCATTCCACTTCCTACAATAGTCAATCTTGAGCAATCTTTTTTTACTAAACTTTTAGCTCCATAGTTTTCAATTTCATTAGATATAATTGTTCCTGGTTGATTATTAAAAGTAGATTTTGTAATTATAGGAATTTGAAATTTATTTGCGATTTCCACTGCTCTCTCTTGTAAAACTTTTGCTCCTTCGCTAGATAATGTTTGCATTTCTGAGTATGATAAATTTTTTAATTTCTGAGTACCTTCAACTTTGTTTGGATCTGCTGTATATACACCATCCACATCTGAAAATATGTGGCATTGTTTGGCATTTAATGCTGCAGCTATTGCCACTGCTGAAGTATCAGAGCCTCCGTCTGCCTAATGTAGTAATATCCATATCCTCATTAAATCCTTGGAACCCAGCAATTATAACAATTTTATCTTCTGATAATTCTTGTAATATTCTGCTTGTATTAATATATTTAATAATTGCATTTTGATTATTTTTACTCGTATAAATTCCCGCTTGCCAGCCCGTTAGTGAAATAGCCTTATAGCCAAGATAGTTTAGCAGTATACTTAATTTGGCAATAGAAATTTGCTCTCCCGCGCTTATAAGTGCATCTAATTCTCTATTATTGTTTTGATTACTTAATTCTTTAGCTTCTTTAATCAATTTGTCTGTTGTTTTACCCTGTGCAGAGAGTATAACTACTATGTTATTATTTTTGTCATATAAATCGATAATTTTATCGGCTACAATTTTTAATTTATTATTATCTGCAACAGAACTCCCTCCAAATTTTAATACCATTATTGGTTTCATTTGGGCCACCTTCTTAAAAAAATATATAGAGCCAATTTAATTAAATCTGCTCTATATATTATATTTAATATTTCACATTTTGTTCTTCATCAAATAGTACTTCTGTTTTTTCTAGTACAGAATCCTTTTTAAATAAGCGATATAACCATGTAGAATCAAGGTAAATTATAAATGCTAATGTAAGTGTAATTAGAAAACTCATAATCCAAAATGGTATGTAATATGATAAATCACTTGGTTTTCCGAATAAAGTTGTTACTATATTTTCACTGTAAATCTTAGGATTTGCAGTATATAGTTCATTAATATTTTGATGTATAGAACCATTAACTACTAAGAATAGCGTTATAGATAATATAATTGCTATTATTGCTAAAATTAAGATTTTAGTTAGTCTGCTGTTTCTATCTTCATATTCAGCTCCTTTATTGATAAAATATACGTTTAGTCCTATAAGTGTTGCTATAAATATAGCATTAATAATAAAATACCCTATTTTAATTCCAGAAAACGGATCCACATAAGTATTTTGATTTGTAAAAAGAAAAGCTATAATTCCCAATGCAAAACATATCATGAACGATATAGATATAATCCCTTCTACTGCTGTATAATAAAACCATATATCCCATTTTAATCTTGCTACTTTTTCGTAGTAATATGTCCTTGCTTTGAGCATATCATTGCTCATCCACCATAATTGAAACATATTATTTTTCTCCTCCCTCTATAGTTTTGTCTGATAAGATTTCGCTTTTACTTTGGTAAAATTCATCATTAAAATGTCTTAAATATAATTGTGCAAAAAATAAAAAGGAAAAAAATATCTGGAATATACTATAAGCATAATTATAATAAAATCTATATGCCCTTGCATTATAACTTTCAAAAACTGCATAATCAATATATAATTTTTCTTGTGCTGAGGCATCATTGTATTCATAAATCATTAAACATATCGTAAACACAATGCTAAAAATAGTTAATAGTGTTGATATTACAGCCAAATGCCTTACTAATTGGTTGTTCTGTTCTTTTAAGCTATTTTTAATAGTTAATATTGAAATTACCATAATAACTATACTCATTACTATTATATATATTCTTGTAATCATATTAACACCATCTGGGAAAAATAAATTTGCAATAATATTTACAACAGCAGCAATTATAAAAGCTGCAGACATAATCGCATTAGTTTTACTAAGATTCTTTTTGGCATTATCAACCATATTTGAGATAAATGCGTCATTTTTATATTCATCATATAACATTTTAAATATCCCCTTTTAATATTTCAAATTTTATTTCAATTTTAATTTCAAATAGCTTTCCATAAAGCCATCTAAATCTCCATCCATTACTGCCTCTACATTCCCTACTTCGTAGTTCGTTCTGTGGTCTTTTACCATTGTATAAGGGCAGAATACATAAGAGCGTATTTGACTTCCCCAAGCGATGTCTTTTTGTTCACCTTTCAAATCTTCAATTTTTTCCTTGTGCTCTTTTTCTTTTAAATCCAACAATTTAGATTTTAGCATTTTCATAGCTGTCTCTCGATTTTGAATTTGAGAACGCTCAGACTGGCAAGCTACAACGATATTTGTTGGTATATGAGTAATTCTAACAGCTGAAGATGTTTTATTGATATGTTGACCACCTGCACCAGATGACCTATATGTATCTATTCTTAAATCATCAGGATTTATCTCTATTTCAACATCATCAGAAATTTCCGGAAGGACTTCAACAGAGGCAAATGAAGTGTGCCTTCTTCCTCCAGCATCAAATGGTGAAATTCTAACTAATCTATGAACTCCCATTTCTGATTTCATATAGCCATAAGCATTTTCACCTATAATCTCAAAAGTAACGCTTTTTAAACCAGCTTCTTCACCTTCTAAGTAGTCTAACTCTTTAACTGTATAACCATTTTTAGTTGCCCATCTAGTATACATTCTATATAGCATTTCTGCCCAATCTTGAGATTCAGTTCCGCCAGCTCCTGGGTGAATTGTAACAATTGCATTATTAGCGTCATATTTTCCAGAAAGCAATGTTGAAATTTCAAATTTTTCTACGTCTTTTTCTAATTTTTTTGTATTCTTTAAAATCTCTTTAACAATATCTGCATCATCTTCAGTAGCTAGCTCAGATAACTCAATTAAATTTTCTACTTCAGCTTTTAAGTCCTTATATGTAGTGGTTTTGTGTTTTAATGATTTAATATTCGTAAGTACCTTAGTAGAGTTTTTCGTATCTTCCCAAAAATTAGGTTCTGAAGTTTTATTTTCTAATTCTTTTAATTTTTCTTCAAGCTTAGAAATGTCAAAGAGACTCACCTAAATCTTGTAATTTTTTATTCAGCGATTCAAGTAACTTGCTGTTTTCTTCAAGTTCTAATACCATAAAATCACGCTCCTTTATAATTTGTTTTTTGTTGAATTTATTATATTGTTTTAACGGATAAAAGTCAATAATATATTAAAATAACAAAAAGAGTTGGAATTACCCAACTCAATTTGCGAAACCCTTAATTTGATATTACTGATTTTTTCCATGACAGTTTTTGTACTTTTTGCCACTTCCACATGGGCAGGGATCATTACGACCAATCTTTGGTCCTTCATTTCTTATTGTTCTGTCTACATCAGTTCCAATTTTTGAACCACCATCAACACTATGAATTGCTTCAAGTGCTGCGCCTGTAATCTTAACAGTCTCTTGGCGTCTTGCATCTCCTGCTGCACGAATATGCATTAAGATTTTAGTTACATCATATTTAATGTCATTAACCATTTCTTCGAACATATCAAATCCTTCAAGCCTATATTGAACAACTGGATCTTTTTGGCCATAAGCACGAAGTCCAATACCGTTCTTTAGTTCATCCATACTGTCTATATGGTTCATCCATTTTTCATCAACAACTTTAAGCATTACAATTCTTTCTAGCTCTCTCATTTGTTCTGAACCAATTTCTTCTTCTTTTTTAGCATATATTTCTTTTGCAATTGCTTTTATTTCTTCTGAAATTGCATCAGGATCTTTTGCGTTTTCTTTTATAAAGTCTGACATATCAAATCCAAAAATATTTAAAATTTCAGTGTTTAATGATTCCATATTTAATTCTGAATTTTCTGGATTTATAAATGTGTGTACTACTGTGTCAGCTACGAAGTCAATCATTGATATTATATTATCATGAATGTTTTCACCATCCAAAACTTCTCTTCTTTGTTTATAAATAATTTCCCTTTGTGCGTTCATAACGTCATCATATTTTAATACATTTTTACGCATTGTAAAGTTTCTACTTTCAACTTTCTTTTGAGCATTTTCAACAGCATTAGAAATCATTTTTGACTTTATAGGCATATTTTCATCGGCACCAAGTGTATTATAAACTTTAGTAATTGCATCTCCACCGAAGATTTTCATTAAATTATCATCTAAACCAATATAGAATTGTGATTCACCTGGGTCTCCTTGACGTCCTGAACGACCACGCAATTGGTTATCAATTCTTCTTGATTCGTGTCTTTCTGTACCAATTATTTTTAGTCCACCTGCTTCGATGACCTTTTCTTTTTCTTCTTTTATTTGAGCATCATATTTTTCAACTAATTCTTTAAATTGTTCCCTTGCCCTTAGAATATTTTGGTCATCAGTCTCATAATAAGTATCTGCTTCTTCAATATATTCATGAGGCACTTTCTTTTTTTGCATTTCTTCTTTAGCTAAAAATTCACTATTTCCACCAAGCATAATATCAGTACCACGTCCAGCCATGTTTGTTGCAATAGTAACAGCTCCATATTTACCAGCCTGAGCAACTATTTCAGCTTCTTTTTCATGATATTTAGCGTTTAATACTTCATGGTGAATCCTTTCTTTTGTAAGCAATTTGCTTAGCTTTTCAGACTTTTCAATTGAAACAGTACCAATTAAAACTGGCTGACCCTTTGCATGGCTTTCTTTTACACTTTGTACGATTGCTCTATATTTTGCATCTTCATTTTTATATACTATATCTGGCTCGTCTTTACGAATCATTGGCTTATTTGTTGGAATTGATACAACATCCAAGTTATAAATTTCTTCAAATTCTGCTGCTTCAGTCATTGCAGTACCTGTCATACCAGATAGCTTTTTATACATTCTAAAGAAGTTTTGGAAAGTAATTGTTGCAAGTGTTTTTGATTCATCTGCAATTTTTACGTGTTCCTTTGCTTCAATTGCTTGATGTAAGCCATTATTATATCTTCTTCCATACATAATACGTCCGGTAAATTCATCAACTATTAAAACTTCTCCATCTTTTACAATGTAGTCAACATCCTTCTTCATTACACCATGTGCACGTAAAGCTTGATTTACATGATGAACTATATTTGAATTCTCTAGGTCATTAAAATTCTCAAGGCCAAAGAATTCTTCTGCTTTTTTAATACCTTTTTGTGTTAATGAGGCTGATTTTGCTTTTAAGTCTACAATATAATCGTATTTTTCATTATCTTCTTCCTGTTCTAAATCTTTTACATCTTCTTCAACTATAACTTTAGGAGTTAAAGTTTTAACAAAATTATTAGCTTTTCTATATAAATCTGATGATTCGTTTGCTCTTCCTGATATAATAAGTGGTGTACGAGCTTCATCAATTAAAATACTATCTATCTCATCAACAATTGCATAGTGCAAATCTCTTTGTACTAACTGATTTTTATATATAACCATATTATCTCTTAGATAATCAAATCCAAATTCATTATTTGTACCATAAGTTACATCTGCATTATAAGCAATTTGTTTTTCTTTTGGTTCCATTCCAGCAATTACCAATCCTACAGATAATCCTAGGAATTTATAAAGTTTTCCCATCCATTCACTATCTCTTTTGGCTAGGTAATCATTAACTGTTACAACATGAACTCCTTTTCCTTCCAATGCATTTAGGTATACTGGAAGTGTTGCAACTAAAGTTTTTCCTTCTCCTGTTTTCATTTCTGCAATTCTACCTTGGTGTAAAATAATACCACCTATTAATTGCACATCAAAATGTCTCATTCCAAGGACTCTTTTAGAGGCCTCTCTGACAACTGCAAAAGCCTCTGGTAATATATCATCTAATGTTTTGCCATCTGCTAATTGCTTTTTAAAATAATTTGTTTTTCCTCTAAGTTCTGCATCAGTTAAAAGTGACATTTCACCTTCTAAATCATTAATTTGTTTAACTAATGGCATAATTCTTTTTACTTCTTTTTCACTATATGTTTTAAATAATTTCATTTTGAAATATTCCTCCTAGGTTTATATTTTGTTACTTACATACTATATCACGAAAATTAGTTTTTAGCAAGGTTTTATATATAAAAACTAAAAAAAAAGAATACCCAGCTATGAAAAGTTATAGCTGGGCTAAAGTAGGTTGTTATCGGATTTCTGTGATTCTCATCACAGATTGAATTTTAGAACCACAAATTATCTGTACTATTTTATCATCACAAAACCGTACTATCATTCGGAAACTACTTATTTCGTCTGAATCACTTCTACGATTTTGTCTGAGCAACGCATAGACTGTTTCGCATGGTTCAGAGTCAATTTCCTTTCCAGTATACCCCCTTTTGTCACCTTTTCTAACAAAAAGCAAGTATATTTCTTTTGGCTTTTCTTCGAATATATTTATCCGAATAACTCTCGAAAGATTTTGAATCCTATGGTATCCTTCTAGCAATACTTCTTTTAGTAATGTTCTTCTATAACAGTATATCGCTATTAAAGTAGCAATACATGCTATAAACATTATTACAAGTATTACATCAGCTGTTTTTCTTGTTTCCTGTGGCGGTCTAAAATCGAACTTTTGCAGCATCGCCCATATAAAGGCAATAAATACTGCAATTAGAGTGAATATTACTTGCATATTCCGCAACATATATTCCCTCTTTCTTATTTTTTTAACCATCTTTCACAACTCCTTCTTGTTGTAGCTAAAATTATGGCTACATTATTTTCTAACTAAATCCTACTTAGCTATTATACTACACTCTTTAGGAATATTCAACCATAACTTTCATATATTGTATTAAAGTGATTTTAAAAGTGAGGAAAGAGTATGTTTATATATAATATCAAAATTAATGGTAGCAAGGTTTTCAAAACTTTATTTTTTATAATAACTTTAATTGTTATTTTAATTGCAATTGTAGTATGTTGTAAAATTTTCTTTGGAGCTAAGAAAAGTGGAAGTAGCGTAGACTATGTGCCACAAGATCATGTTTCTAAAATCTCTGCTTCTAATTATACAAATATATTAAAAACAGTACATGATGACATAGATGATTATGTGGGCGTAAAAATTAATTTTACAGGTTATGTTTACAGAGTTTTAGATTTTAATGAGAATCAATTTGTGCTTGCAAGAGATATGATTGTTTCTTCTAACTATCAATCTGTAATAGTTGGATTTTTGTGTGAGGCAGATAATGCAAAAGATTTTGCGGATGAAACTTGGGTTGAGGTGACTGGTGAAATTACTAAAGGTGACTACCATGGACCAATGCCAATAGTTAAAATAACAGAAATAAAAAAAGTAGACAGACCTACTGAAGAATATGTGTATCCTCCAGATGATAGTTATATACCAACAGCAGGAATATTGTAATTAATTGTTGTGTTTTCACTTCTTTTCTGATAAAATATTGTTTATAAAATATTTTTATGGAGGTTAAAAAGTGAAAAATGAATTAATTTTAATTTTAGATTTTGGAGGACAATATAATCAATTAATTGCTAGAAGAGTAAGAGAATGTAATGTTTATTCAGAGGTTGTTCCTTACAATATTTCAATTGAAAAGATTAAAGAAAAATCACCTAAAGGCATTATTTTTACTGGTGGGCCATCTAGTGTGTATTCAGAAAATGCACCTAAATGTGATGCAAGGATTTTTGAATTAGGTATCCCAATTTTGGGAATTTGCTATGGCATGCAACTTATGACTAATGTATTAGGTGGAAGCGTAAAAAAAGCCAAAACAAGAGAATATGGGGCTACTGAAGTAAATATAGATACTACCTCTCCCCTTTTTAAAGGTTTTGAAAGTACAAATCAATTTTTAATGAGCCATACAGACTTTGTCGAAACTGTACCTGAAGGCTTTAAAAATATAGGCAGTACTTCGTCATGTCCAAATGCTGCTATGGAAAATCAAGATAAAAAATTGTATGGAATTCAATTTCATCCTGAAGTTAATAGTTCTATTAACGGAACTCAAGTCATAAAAAATTTTTTATTTAATATATGTAAATGCTCTGGTGACTGGGTTATTTCTTCTTTTACAAAAGATACCATTGAAAAATTGAGAGAAAAAATTGGTAATGGTAAAGCACTTTGTGCTCTTTCTGGAGGTGTTGATTCATCAGTTGCTGCAGTTTTACTTTCTAAGGCAATTGGTAAGAATTTAACTTGTATTTTTGTTGACCATGGCTTGCTTCGTAAAAACGAGGGTGATGAAGTTGAGAGAATTTTTAGGCAACAATTTGATATAAATTTAATTAGAGTAAATGCTCAAGATAGATTTTTGTCTAAGCTTGCTGGAGTAGTAGACCCAGAGAAAAAAAGGAAAATTATTGGCGAAGAATTTATAAGAGTTTTTGAAGAAGAAGCTAAAAAAATAGGCAAAATAGATTATCTAGTACAAGGCACTATTTATCCAGATGTTATTGAAAGTGGATTAGGAAAAAGCTCTGTAATCAAGAGTCACCACAATGTTGGTGGACTACCAGAGCATGTTGATTTTAAAGAAATTGTTGAACCTTTAAGAGATTTATTTAAAGATGAAGTAAGAAAAACCGGCTTAGAGTTAAATATCCCAGAAAGTTTAGTCTTTAGGCAACCATTCCCTGGCCCAGGATTAGCCATTAGGATTATTGGCGAAGTTACTAAGGACAAGCTAGATATTTTAAAAGAAGCAGATAGCATTTTTAGAGAAGAAGTTGATAAAGCTGGTCTTGCAAGAGACATTAATCAATATTTTGCCGTTTTAACTAATTTAAAATCTGTTGGTGTTATGGGTGATGAAAGAACTTATGATTATACTGTGGCTTTACGTGCAGTAAAAACAACTGATTTTATGACAGGTGTATGGTACAAAATTCCTTATGAAGTATTAGAAAAAGTATCTTCTCGAATTGTTAATGAAGTAAATCATGTTAATAGAGTAGTTTATGATATTACTTCAAAACCACCTGCAACAATTGAGTGGGAATAAAAGAATTAAAATATTTAATTCTTTTCAAAAATTGTTTTAAATACACCTTGGTCAATTAGGCTTGAAAAAATATTTTTAATTATTATCAATACAATTGGCCCAACAAGCAAGCCTATTATGCCTATTACTTTAAATCCTGTATACATTGCTATTAAAGTAAAAATAGGATGTACACCAATATTTTTGCTTACTAACTTTGGTTCTAAGACTTGCCTTACAACAGACATTATTATTAGTAAAACAACTATTGCAATTCCTAGTTGCCAATTTCCATTAATAGCACAAATTATTGCCCATGGAATCATTACCGTTCCAGATCCAAGTATTGGTAAAGCATCTACAAAAGCTATAAAAATTGCCATTAAAAGAGGATATTTAATATCAAAGCCAAAAATGTTTAATAAGTATAAACCTATTACAGAAATAATAAAAGAAACTAAAATTAATGATACTTCAGCTTTTAGATATCCTCCTAATGACTTTATTAATTCCTTTAGATGTACACTTATTTTTTTTACCCATTGTCCAGGTAAATGATGTTCTATTTGGTCTAAAATATATATTTTATCTACACATATAAAATACAATGCTACTACAGTTATACCAATACATATAGCGATATTAGGGATTTTAGTTAAAATAGAAACTAATCCCATAAGTGCATTTCTTATCCAATTAGAGATATTTTGAATTAAATCTCCTGTCGAATTTTTTAGTACTTCCACCACTTCATCTGATAGATGTATTTTATTAAAATCTAGTGATGATGTTAAACTTTGAAACTGAGAATACGCTTTATCAAAATAATCATTTAAGCTTTGCAATAAACTTGATGATTCTGAAAACAATGTAACTATTATCCAAGCTAAACTTCCAATTATTACTACTGAAACAAGTACAAATATAATGATTGAGCTTGTCCTTCTAGTTAATTTAGTCTTTTTCATTATATATTTAATTGCAGGCTCAATTATTAATGAAATTATAAAAGCCACTAAAAAAGGCATATAAAATATTGAAAGTTTTAATGCAACATACAATCCTAATATAATTAATGCTATATATGCTATGTTTTTCAATACTTTGGTCCAATAAGGTACATTAACTATCACTTACTCAATGCCTCCTTTGCTTTTGTAAACAAAAAAAGTTTTTATTACATAATTTAATATATGTAATAAAAACTTTTTTTATTCACTATTCAGCATTTTTAGTATTTTGACTGCTACAATCGCATATATTTTGCATAGTTGTACAAACCTCTTGCTTTCCAATTTCTGTACCATTTTGTGCTAAGTCTCCTAAAGTTAGCATTCCAACTACCCTATTATTCGCATCACATACAGGTAATCTTCTTATTTGATGTTTTGACATTTTTGATTCTGCTGTTGAAATATCATCATTTTCATTGCAACTACATACATTGCAAGTCATGATATCACTTATTGGAGTCTGCTTATAATCCTTATCACAAGCAATGCATCTTAATATAATGTCTCTGTCGGTAATTATTCCACACAAGCAATCATTATTATCACATACTGGAATTGAACCAACATGATTTTGACTCATAAGTTTTGCTACCTCTTGAACTTTAGTGCTTGGGTGTACACAATAAATATTATCATCACACATATAATTTTTTACTTTCATCTAATATTACCACCTTTCAAAAAGACTTAGTAATATTATTTGCAAAAGTACTTTTTAATATTCATATATGTCATAGTATCTATTTTCCATTCCAGGTCTAATTGGTGGCATTGGTGGTACTTGTGGTCTTGGCGGCCTGCCCGGATTTGGTCTTCTACCCGGCCTAACAAGCAAATCTCGTATTATCAATATTTTAATTAAATCAGACAAGCTTCTATTTTTGAATTGTCTATCTTCCCTTTCCTCTTTATTTTCTTTGTTTCCCATTTCGCTTGCTTTTTTAGAAGAGCTGCTTTCAGTTTTTGATATTTCATTTGTAAGATTTATTCTGACATTAATTTGATTATCTGATTCAACTGCAGAATAAATTTCATTTGTCATTTTGTCAATTAATTCTGGAGTTATTGGCTCTGAAATCTCCATACAAGCTTTTTTTATCATTGGATATATAATTTTATATATCTCCGGATAACAAGCCTCTAGTTGAGAATTTGAAGGTATATTAACTGACTGAGTTGGCCTGTTGAAGTTATAAGCATTGTAAGTATTATTTGAATAGTTCGGATATCCAAGAATGCTTCTTATGTATTCTTCATAAGTGTTATCATACATATAAAAAAACCTCCTTTTTGATTTTTCTATACATTATATGAAACATTTATGGTAAACGTGAAAATTCAAATACTATAGTTGGTTTACTAATTCTTTAAATTGATCTCCTCTATCGTAAGCATTTTTAAACATATCAAAACTAGCACTTGCTGGTGAAAATAAAACTACTTGGCCCTTTTTTGCAAATCTTTTAGCTAACTTTACAGTATCTTCTAAATTATCACACATATATATATCTAATGTTTTGTTTTGTTTTTCAAGTTCAGCTTTTACACAATCAAATATCTTCCCTGATGTCTGACCTATTAAAATAAGACATTTTACTTTATCTACTATTGGCTTTGCTAAAGGCGTATAATCCAAATTTTTATCATATCCGCCTGCAATTAGTATAATATCTTCATCAAAAGCATTTAATCCTGCTAAAGTTCTAGTAGGAGATGTGCTAGCAGAATCATTATACCATTTTACTCCATCTATTTCTCTTACAATCTCTAATCTATGTGCTACTGGCTTAAATTCTTTTACTGCTTTTATTGCATCATCAAGTTTTACTAATGTCTTTGTTGCTGCAATTGCTGTTGCAACGTTTTCATAGTTGTGCTCTCCTCTTAATATTAGTTCATTTCCATCTAAAATATGTTTTCTTACTTTATCTTCACATTCTTTTATAATTTTATTATCTACAATAAATCCATTGTCTAGTTTTTCTTTTCCACTAAAGAATATTACTTTTCCTTTTGCTTCTTTTGCACATTCCCTAGTAATTTCGTTATCATAATTTAAAACTAATATATCATTTTCATTCTGATATCTAAATATGTTCTTTTTCGCATTTATATACTCTTCAAAATCTTTATGTATATTTAAGTGATTTGGAGTTATATTAGTAATAACTGCTATATGTGGACTAATGTCCATTCCCATCAATTGGAAACTGCTTAACTCTAATACAACAACATCTTCTGGCGTCATTTCTTCTAGTTTTGTAAAAAGAGGCGTCCCAATATTTCCACCTAAAAATGTTTTGTAACCTGCAGTTTTTAATATAGCATTTATCAAACTTGTAGTTGTAGTTTTTCCATCACTGCCAGTAACTCCAACTATTGTTGCCGGACACATTTTCATAAGCATCTCTATTTCACTTGTGATTATTGCTCCCCTTTGTTCTTCTGCAACAAGTTCTGGCTTAGTTGGAAGGCAACTAGGAGAACGAAAAATTATATCAAATCCTTTCAAATGCTCTAAGCAGTTTTTACCAAAAAAGCTGCTAAACCTATAACTATTTATTTTATTTAAAATCTCAGTAGGTATTTTGGATGATTCTCTTTCATCAAATACTGTTACATATCCATTGTGTTCATTCATATAGTCTAATAATGGTATATTGCTTACACCTAATCCTATAATTGCTACTTTTCTGAATTTTATATATTCATTGAATTCTTTTAATTTTTGATTTTCAAAATTCATTTTGAAATCTCCTTTCATATTTTGTGCTTTATTTATTATTTTATGTATAACAACCTTAATTGTTACCTTCCAATAATAACCGTGACTATTATATCTCAATATTTTAAAAAAAACAAATTTATTCTTGTATATTTTTTTGTTTTTTAGTTAAAAATATATTTGAGATTTGAAATGGAGGTGGCATTATGTCAAAGAAAGATAATAAAAACAATAACAACAATAATAATAGAAATTCTGATAAGAACAATAACCAAAATAATTCTGAAAGACAAAATAATAATAACTGCAGATAATTAAATTTTTAAAAAAACTGATATTGAATTCTCATCCAATATCAGTTTTTTTTATTTTACATCTTTCAAATTTCTATATTCAATAAATTTTACAATTCCAAATATAAGAATTATTAGAGTAATAAATATTAAAATCCATGTAGCTCCTGTATTTGGTAGTCTTGAAATATTAGAGATGGTATTGTCTACTTGTGGACTATTTCCTTGATTTATTTGTCCAACAGTTATGTTCATATTTCCATCATCTCTATTTTCAGAGTTGTCATTGTTTCCACTATTTGCACTATTACCTGTGTTATTCGTGCTAGTAGCGCTATTATTATTGCTATTATTTCCAGTGTTTGTATTATTTCCACCTGTATTTTGGTCATCATCTTGATATATATCGTCATCAGTATTTGTTTTTTTGATAACTGTTATTTCACAAGAATCTGATATATTTCCATCTTCACTTGTTGCCGTAATTATAGTTGTTCCTTCTTTTAAGGCCTTTATAACACCATAATCATTTACTGTTGCTACGTCAGGGTTTGAGCTTGTCCATATTATTTTTTGATTAGTAGCATCTGATGGCGTAATTGAAGCATTTAAGTTTGTGGTATTTCCAATTTCTAATGTATCTTTTTCTTTGTTTAGAGATACTTCTTCTACGTGAATAATTTGAACAGGTTGTTCTTCTACTGTTACTTGACACGTAGCAGTTTTATTGCCATCCTCTGTTGTGACAGTAATTGTAGCTGTACCTGCACTATTTGCAGTAACTACTCCGTTTTGTACACTAACCACATCTGGATTTGATGTTGACCACGTAATGTTTTTATTTGTAGCATCATCTGGCATAACTGTTGCAGTTAATGTATCTGTTTCGCCTTCAGTTAAAGTAATATTAGTTTTATCCAAAGAAACTCCCTGTACATGAATAATTTCAATTGGCTTTTGAATAACAGTTACTTGACATTGCGCAGTTTTGTTACCATCTTCTGTTGTAACAGTAATTGTAGCTGTACCTGCACTATTTGCAGTAACTACCCCATTTTGTACACTAGCCACATCTGGATTTGATGTTGACCATGTAATATTTTTGTTTGTAGCATTGTCTGGAGTAATTGTTGCAGTTAGTGTATCTGTTTCACCTTCAGTTAAAGTAATGCTTTGCTTATCAAGGCTAACACCTTCAACATTTATTTCTTTAGGTTTATCTGCCAAACGTGTAAAGACTTTAATACAAGTATCTGTATTTTTTAATACAATGTCTTCACCTGCGCTAGTATCATTCAATTCTTGCCAATATGCTCCATCTGGTGAAAAGAAGCTTTGGTTTGATCCACTTTTAGCTGAGTCATACATATTGCCTTCTGGTGCAAAATTACTTTCTTTCAAATTTGCTTCTATCGGAAGGCTGGCTCCCTCTTGATTTGTGTATTTTATCGCTATTGCAAATTTGTCTCCAGTTAGTTCTATTGGTGATGGTAGTACTATGTTGTGGTACCCTGCTTCTAATGCTCCTGGAGTACATACTAGTTTTGAGTTTGGAATATTATCATCTTCTGAGTTTATATAAATTTCTAGTCCTTCTGCTTCTGATAAGTACACACCAACAGATGTAATATATTCTACCTTATCATCCAATTGCTCTCTAGTAAATTTATTTCCTCCATAAATAGTTCCTGCATCACCCAATGATATTGATTGATTCATTCCTAATTCATTGTATTGATATATTTTATCATAATTTATTTCATCATTTACACTTGTAAGACCAATAAGTGAAGTTTCTACAATAGCATCATCATAAGAGATATAATAAAATCCGCCTTCTCCAAAATTCTCGCCATAAGAATTTAGTACAATATATGCTCCTGGATTTTTAGGCTTTTTGTCACTTCTAAAGTTATCTACAGAATAATTATCATCCCATCCAACAATTATTGTAGCATGATTTGCCACTTCTGATGCATCATTAGTATAATATGCAGCTGTGCTAGAATTATAACTAGGGCTAACATAATTTCCACTTTGATCTATTCCTATATCAGAATACAATAATCCTGCAAGAGGACCGTACTCCATAATGTGTTGTTTAATTAAATTTCTTATTGCCTTTACCTCGCTGTCACTGTAAGTTTCTGTATTGTTGCCATCATGATATGAAGTAACTTGTCCATTTTGATATGTTTTATAGATTCCATCAAATATTGTCGCATTATCAATTTCTACTTCAGGTGTTTTAGTTGGTACATCTATTTCATCTAATGGTGCCATATATGATGGTGGATTGCTTTCATCATAATATTCTGAAAATGGCATATCTTCTTCTAATACGGGACCATTTCCAGATGTACTATATGCTAAAGCCATATATTGATTTCCTCCATCACCCACATTTCTTGCAAACATTTGAGTAGCTCTATACTCTATATGCATTGGCGAATATTGCTGAGAAATCATCCTTTGCTTCTGCATGCTCATATTTACAGTTCCGGCAAAAGAAAATGCCCAGCAAGTAGAAGTTTTTAATTGATCTCTAACATAGATATTTTGAAGATCATCTTTTAAATTATATGAATCTGAAGGAATTATATTAGCACCTGCTAAACTCAACATTTGATTATAGGTAGAACGCTTAATAGAATCTTTTACAGACATATTAAATGGTAATGGTTCATATAACCTCATTCTTTCTTCTTCTGTACGGCTTTCCCATTGCTTATATGCTTCTGATTTATCTTCTAATGTTACATCAATAGCAAAACTATTATTTGCGCCAATAAATAACATAAATATCCATAAAACAATTACTAAAACAAATATTTTTATATTCTTTTTCATAACTTACTCCTCTTTTGAATTTTTCAAAATTATTATATACCATTATTATTTTTATGTCTATAATATATTATGCATTTTTTTGTTGAATTTTTTCTAATTCTTTTATTTTATCACGTAACTCTGCGGCTTTCTCGAATTCCATTTGAGATGCATATTTTAACATTTCATCTGTTAATTTTGCAATTGTTTCTTCAATATCTTCATCTTTTTCTAGTCTATATTCAACTTCAATATCTTCAACATTTGTCACTGATATTTTATCTCTTATCGATTTTTGTATAGTCTTTGGTGTAATTCCATGCTCTTCATTATATTTCTCTTGAATTTGTCTTCTCCTGTTAGTTTCATGTATAGCTTTTTCCATACTATCTGTTAGCTCATCAGCATACATTATAACTGTTCCATCAGTATTTCTTGCAGCACGTCCAATTGTTTGAATTAGAGACCTTTCAGAACGTAAAAATCCTTCTTTATCAGCATCTAGTATTGCCACCAAAGAAACTTCTGGTATATCTAGTCCTTCCCTTAAAAGGTTAATTCCCACTAGTACATCAAATTTTCCCAGACGAAGATTTCTTATAATTTCCATTCTCTCTAAGGCTTTAGTATCGGAATGCATGTAATTTACTTTTATATCTAAGCCTTTTAAATATTCTGTTAAATCTTCTGCCATTTTTTTAGTCAAAGTCGTAACCAAAACCCTTTCATTTTTAGCAACTCTAATCCTAATTTGCTCTATCAAATCGTCTACTTGATTTGTAACTGGTTTTACTTCTATTTTTGGATCTAACAAGCCTGTTGGCCTAATAATTTGTTCAACAACATTATCCTTGCTATGCTCTTTTTCATATTCTGCAGGTGTTGCACTTACAAATATTACTTGATTAATTCTTTCTTCAAACTCTTTAAATGTGAGTGGCCTATTATCAAATGCTGAAGGTAATCTAAAGCCATACTTTACAAGAGATTCCTTCCTTGCCCTATCTCCATTATACATAGCTTTTACTTGTGGTATTGTTGCGTGTGATTCGTCTATCAATAGCAAGAAATCCTTTGGAAAATAATCAAACAAAGTATAAGGTGGACTACCTGCTGGCCTTCCACTTATATGTCTTGAATAATTTTCTATGCCTGAGCAAAAGCCAGTTTCTTTCATCATTTCTATATCAAAATTCGTTCTTTCTTCTATTCTTTGTGCTTCAATTAATTTATTATGATCTTTAAAATATTTTACTCGTTCTTTTAGCTCTTCTTCAATAGTTACAATTGCTCTATCCATTTTATCCTTTGTTGTAACATAATGTGATGCAGGTGAAATTAATACATGCCTTCTAGTACCAATTGGTTTTCCTGTTAATGCATTTATTTCAGTTATCTTTTCAATTTCATCTCCCCAGAAATCCACTCTAATTGCAGACTCTGATTGGTCTGATGGATATATTTCTACAACATCTCCCTTTGCCCTAAAAGTGCCCCTTTTGAAGTCAATTTCATTTCTAGTATATTGCATATTAATTAGCTTTTTTAATATTTCATCTCTACCTTTTTGCATGCCCGGTCTTAATGATAACATCATTTCTTGATAATCTATTGGGTCACCTAAACCATAGATACAAGAAACAGAAGCTACAATTATTACATCCCTAGTTTCAAATAATGACAATGTTGCTGAATGCCTTAATTTATCTATTTCATCATTAATAGAAGAATCCTTCTCTATATAAGTATCTGTAGAAGGAATATAGCTTTCTGGTTGGTAATAATCATAGTATGAAACAAAATACTCAACATTGTTTTCAGGGAAAAACTCTTTGAACTCTGAATATAATTGCCCAGCTAGTGTCTTATTATGAGCTAAAACAAGTGTAGGTTTTTGTACTTTCTGAATTATATTTGCCATTGTAAAAGTCTTTCCAGAACCTGTAACGCCAAGCAATGTCTGGTATTTCTTTCCTTCTAAAACACCTTTACTTAAATATTCAATTGCCTGTGGCTGGTCGCCAGTTGGTTTATATTCTGAATGTAATTTAAACATATTTTGCCTCCCTATTTCTAACATACTTTTTTACTTTAAACATCATCATTATATTTTTTATCCATATAATTCTCATAAAATCAAATAAAATTTAATATTGTTTACAATGTTTAGTTTAGCATTTTTTCAAAAAAAATACAAGATATGTTGTTATATCTTGTATTTTTAGTCAGATTTTAATTTTTCTGCTCCTCTCCTCAATGAACAATAGTTATTTGTTCACTAGCTGGCTAATTTAATTTGCCACATTTATGAAGAATCTTTACCTTAACTTGAAACATGCTAAGCGGATCAAGTTCTGGCTTGGCATATTTCTTTACCTCCCCTACAGATAGTCCCTTTCGGAAACCACTATAGATTTCAGCCATTTGCCTCCAGCTAAACTTTGGATTTGCTCCAATATTCAGCTGCTCTTCACTTAGTCCATCTTGAATGGCCAACCGAATTTGTTCCATCTGCAAAGCATCATATTCAGGCTTTGCATAGAACTCAATTTGTTCATTTGTTAATTTCTCCAACTCGCCTTGTTCGACTTGTCGCCACTGCTGCAGGCTAAAATTCTCATATTTTTGGTTCATTTCAATGTCCTCCTTAATTTAAAGTCGTCGGTTTAGAATTAGCCAATGTAAATTTATGTAAATTCACATACATATTATATATTATTTATGTATTTATGTCAATAAATTTTTGCCACGAGGGACGGACCTTTTTGGCAAAAAATTAAGGTGTTTTTTTCCTCCGTCCCCAAAAACATCTAAATTTATATATACGAGTATTCTGCCTTTATTACAGCATAGTATTTGTCATTCTTTTTATGTATTTCATCTTTAATCTTTTTTACAACTTCTTCTACATCTATTTTTTCATCTGTTGGCAAAGTCAAATCAAATATAAGGTTTATTCTTTCACCACCATCTGTCATTCTAAAGTCATGTATTGATAACTTTGGATTAATAGATTTTACAATGTTTTCAGTTGTTTTGTGCATTTGGTTGATTTCTTCATCATCAACGACGATAGGATCCGTATGTATTGTTGTAATGCAATGGAATTTTTCGAACATATCTTGCTCTAGTTGGTCTATTACATCATGGACCTTACAAATATCGGCATTCGCCGGAACCTCTGCATGAAACGATATTATTTTACGTCCTGGTCCATAATCATGCACCATAATATCATGTATTCCATCTATTACAGGATTATAGTCTTTTACAAAATCTTCAATTGATTTTACAAACTCTGGATCTGGTTTTTCTCCTAAAAGTATATCTATTATTTCTTTTATTGCTTTCACTCCAGTAATTAATATAAAGAATGATACTAGCAAGCTGACATATCCATCTATAGAAATTCCTGCAAAACGTGCAACAAAAGCTGATATTAAGACTGCTAATGTAGATATTGAGTCAGATATACTATCATAAGCAGTCCCTTTTATTGCTGCAGAATCAATTGTTTTTGCAATTTTTCTATAAAAAATAAATAACCATAATTTTGTTAATATTGCAACAACTAACAATATAATAGTAATATTGCTTATTGAAGGTAATTCTGGATGAAGTATTTTTTCTACAGAACTTTGCAATAATTCGAATCCTACTAATATGATAAATATATCAACAAAAAATCCTGTTATATACTCCATTCTGCCATGTCCCCAAGGATGATTTGCATCTACTTTCTTTTGCGATAATTTAAAGCCTATTAATGTTACAATAGATGAACCTGCATCAGATACGTTGTTTAATGCATCTGATATTATTGACATTGAATTTGAAATAAGTCCAATAATTAGTTTAAATATTGATAACAATACATTTACTACTATGCCAGTTATGCTTGATAAGGTCGCATATTTATTTCTTACTTCCGGTTTTTCTACATTTTCTTTATCTTTTATAAATAAGTTTATTAGAAATTTTGTCATTTTTTTCCCCTCTTTTTAATAGTCATTCCAATAATAATACAATATTTTTTTAAAATTGTAAATAGTTTTTATTTATAATTATGCATTTAACCAATATACTCCTATAGTTAAATAAGTAGCAAATACTGTCCATATTAAATATGGTATTTGTAAATATGCTGCTAGTTTGTTTTTTTCATAAAATATTGATATCATGTAAATAATTAATAATAATAATGCTATTATCCAAAAACATGCAAATAGTCTCCATTTAAATACAAAAAATATAATTGGCCACAACAAATTGATTACTAATTGCAAATAGTAAATATTTTTTACTTTATTATCAGTTAAATCATTCGTTTGTAAAATTGAATAAGAAATTCCCATTAATATATATATAATAGACCACACTATTCCAAATACAGCCCCTGGTGGTGCAAATGGTGGCTTTAGCAATTGATTATAATCCATAAATTTTGATATAATCAATCCTACTATGCCACCTAATACAATTGGAAATAAAATATTTTTTATCCACACCCATTTATTTTTCAAATTAAAAACCTCCTATAAAATTGCGCAATTTACTTATCTGCTTTTATTATATTCTAGTAATTTTGCATATATACATCTTTTATAAGAGGCAACACTAACTATTAAAATATACCTATATGTTTAACAACAGAAAAAGCAACGTCTATTAAACATACTCCGAAAGGCTAAATAAATTATAACTCTTTTTATTTTTACAGGGATTTGCATAGATAAGCTATCTAGTTTCTTTTTTACAAATGGATGTATGTAATTAATAAATATTAATCCAATCACTCCCCATGCAATCGAAAAAGCTAAGCAAACCCTACCTTGCAAATTCATAAACTCGGTTGAGTAATCCCACCATCTTTGATGAAATATAATTTCTAATATAAATGAAGCAAAATATTCAAATATTGTAAAAACGAGCATAGCGATAATGAATTTTTTTAAGTTGTGCCCTTTTTCAATATTTTCTAAACTTATAAGTAAAAGTATTGCTCCAAATCCATATATAGGACAAATTGGTCCAAATAAAAATCCTCTTTTAACAAAATGTCCAAATACAAAATAGGCATAAATTGTTTCTAAACACCAACCTAAGAATGAATACACAATAAAATATAAAATTAATTTTTCTTTTGTAGTTAATTTTTCATATTTTATAAGTGCTAAGTTCTCGTTCAAAATTTCAACTCCCCTCAAATATTTCATATTATAACATATTTATTGAAAAATTACATTACAAAATTGTAAGTTTAAGATTTTTTTAATATATAATAAAAAATGGCATATATAGGATACGCCATCAATATTATCTTATTTTATTTAATTTTGCAATGTAAAAGCCTTCATATAAATCATTTGGGCATACACATAATGTTCCTTTTATTTTAGAATCTAATAGGGGCAAATCTTCTATTCCTTCAAATTCAATAGGTTCTATCTTCATATTTGGATTTTTAAGTGCTTCTTCAATCATCTCTTCATTTTCGCAGGGCAAGATTGAGCATGTTGAGTACACTAAACTTCCTCCTGGTTTTAAAATTTTTATTGCTTTTTTTATTAAAGTTTTTTGAGCTTTTACTGACTTTTTTATTAGTTCTTCTGTAATAATATTTACGTTCGATGTACCACTTCCACTACATGGCGCATCTAATAAAATTTGGTCAAATGAAAAAAAATCACTTATTCTTCTGCTATCTTCTTTCATCAAATACACACATTTTGCACCTTGTTTTTCTACATTATATTTTAGTCTTTCAAACCTTATATTATTCATTTCACAAGCCGTGATATTAGAACGATTTTGAGTCAACGCAGCTATTTGTGTTGTTTTGCCTCCCGGCGCTGCAGTCATATCTAAAATATCTGCTCCAACTTTAGGTTGTAAAATAATTGGTGGCAACATTGAAGACAAACTTTGTAAATAGATTTCGCCATTTTCATATATACTTAAAGTTTTAATCTTTTGTTCATCCGCATTTTTTAAAATATAAGCATCATCGCTCCACCTTACTTTTTTAAATGAAATATTTTGACTTTTTAATGCATTTTCAATACTTACTTTATCGGTTTTTAAGGTGTTTACTCTTAATGTCGTTGGCCTTTTTACATTATAACCTTTGCATATTAAATTATACTTTTCTTTTCCATAATTTAATTCCAACATTTTAGCTAAAAATGTTGGAATTAAATTCATATTAATATTTTGTTCCATATTTTTCCTCATTAATTATTTATTTTGTACTTACTGTAAAATCATAAGCATTAGATACATCTGATGTTACTGAAGTATTTAGTTGTGTACTTTCTCCTGCTTTCAATGCTTGAACAAGAGCTGATAAATCTGTTATTTTGTTTCCATCTTTGTCTACAAAAGTTATTGTTATCATTTTTTCTGGTGTATCTGAACTTGTTGTATTTTCTACATCTGCTAATAAAGTTGTTATTCCATTTTCTGTTTTTAATTGAATATTAGATACTTGTAAGCCATCAACACTTTTTGTTGCTGATAATGCTGTACTTGTATTTAACTTACTTCCATCTGATAATGTTTGTGTAAATTCTTCATTTGTTCCAGTTTGTGAATTAGATGTTGCTGGATTTGTATTAACATTGTTTTGATCATTATTTGCTTTATTATTCCTTATAGCTGCTAAAATAGCTATAATTATTACCGCTACAATGATAACTCCAATAACAATGACTAAGTCTTTGTTCTTCTTTTTCCCTTGTTTGTTTCCTGATACTCTTTTGTTCTCTCCCATTTAATTTTCCTCCTTAAATATTTAAAAATAATTTTTATATATAAGCTTGTCATTATTTTATATTACTTTGTTAAAAATTTCAATATCTTTTTTGTTTTTTATCAAAATGTAATATTTGTCACAAACTTGTAATAATTAAATACATTATTGAATTTTTTTATTTTTTTCTGTATAATTAATGAGATATTTCTAATGATAAATTTAAGGAGATACAATTGGAAGGGATGATATTAAAATGGAACATTGGAGCGTTGAAGATTACAGAAATTACGCGAATGGTAAAAAAATCAAAAGCAAGTATAGAGCAAATAAAGTTTCTGTAGATGGTCATTCATTTGATAGCCAAAAAGAAGCAGATTATTATTGCGAACTTAAATTAAGATTGAAGTGCAAAGAAATTAATGGTTTTTGCCTTCAGCCTACATTTATTTTAGCTCCTGGGTTAAAATATAAGGCAGACTTTATAGTATTTAATAAAGATAATACAACTGAAGTTATTGACGTAAAAGGATATAAAACTAAAGAATATATTGCAAAGAAAAAAGTTTTTGAAGATAAATTTAATTTAAAAATAAAAGAAATAAGCTAGACATTATTATATTAATTGTGATATATTATATAAGTCAAGAAAAGAAATTTCTTATGGAGGTAAATTATAAAATGAAAAAATCTGTTTTATTTGTTTTAATAGTATTTATTGCTTTTTTTGCACTTGTATTTGTTCAAAATTTTTCTTATGGAGTAGACTTAAACTTATCATCTAATACATCTGATTTAACTGCAGGTAATTTAACTGATGTAGATACTAATTCTGCCAATGATATTACCTCAAACACAAATACTGAAAATGCTACAAATACATTAAGCGGTACAAATACTACTAACTCTACTGGTAATTCGACACTTTTAAACAATAACACTAATTCTAATTCTACAAGTAATTTAAATAACAATTATTTATCTAATACCACTACAGATACCACTACTACAGGAGGAAATACTTCAGTTAGAAATGTAAATGATTCTAGTGATGATTTTTTAAGTATAGCAAATATTTTAAATATTCTAATAATTGTTATTGGTGTTTTACTTATTTTATTAGCAATTGCAATTTTAATTAGATTAAAATGATATCAAGGACTTTTGAGGCAACTTAAAAGTCTTTTTTCAAATTTGTCCATGTATATTTTATGTACTTTTTTCAAATAATATGTATGATATTCAATTTTAATATTATACAAAATTGAATGTTTAATTTATAACAGGAGGATAAATTTATGTACAAGAAATTATTATTGGGCGCTTTGATACTTATTGTAGCTGTTTTTTCTTTTTCTAGCTGTTTTGCTAACACTGACAATAATATGACAGATTCAATGGGAAACACTATGAGCGGAGCTAGAAATATGGTTGAGAACACTATGGACGGTGCTCGAAATGCAGTAGAAAATGCAGGTAATACTATTGGTAATGCTACTAGCAATGTAGTAAATGGAATTAAAGATGGAACACAAAATTTATCTGGAGATATGCAAAATATGATGAGTGGTAATATGGCTGATGGTTCAACTGGAAATTATGACGCAACTAGAACTGCAACATCTGCTGAAAATGGTACAGCAACTTTTATGGGAATGAATGCAACAATGTGGACTTGGCTTATCATTGGTATTGCTGCTATAGCTATAATTGCTTTAGTATGGTATTATGCAATGCAAGTACGTAAAGACTAATTATTGATGTAAAACATTGATTTATATCTATTTTTTTGTTACAATATATAAAACTTTAAATAGATATAAATTAATGTTTTTTTGTAAGAGAGGGATCATCAAATGGAAGCAAAATTGATTAGTAAAAATCCAACTGCATATCATAATTATACTATAGAAGATACTTTAGAAGCAGGCATCGTCCTTTCAGGTACAGAAATAAAATCAATTAGAGCTGGCAAAGTAAATCTTAAAGATAGTTATGCATACATAAAAAATTCAGAAGTTTTTATTTCTGGAATGCATATAAGCCCTTATGAACATGGAAATATTTTTAATAAAGATCCTTTACGTGACAGAAAACTTCTCCTAAATAGGCGCGAAATTAATAGACTTATAGGCCTAACTAAGCAAAAGGGATATAGCCTTATTCCCATTAGTCTTTATTTTAAAGGCAAACTAGTTAAGCTAGAACTTGGAATTGGCAAAGGCAAAAAATTATATGACAAACGCCAAGATTTGGCAAAAAAAGATGCTCAAAGGCAAATTGAAAGAACTCTAAAAAATAGATAATTTTTAATGTGTTACAATTCACAGCTTATATTAATAAATAACAAAAATATTATGATATATAATTTTGAAGTACCGCGTAGCGACCAAACGAGCGTAAGCGAGTGCGATTGGAGCAACCTCTCTTTATTATCGTTGATTTTTGAGGTTGCGACAACAAGGTACAATAAATTATATATCATAATATTTTGTAAAGTATTAAAACTAATTGGCTGTGAATTGTAACACATATTTAATTTATATGTTGACTTTTTTGTTTTAGTAGTCTTTTCCCTGAAAATCCTATTTAACTAGATTTTATTTGCAGATCCAAAAACGTCTACCATTTTATGTTTTACTGTTTCTTTTATTAAATCTCTTGCTGGTCCCAAATATTTTCTTGGGTCAAATATGCTAGGTTCTTCTGCAAATACTTTTCTTATTGCTGCCGTCATAGCTAAACGCAAATCTGTATCAACATTTATTTTTGATACACCTTTTTTACTTGCCTCATGTAGCATTTCATCTGGTACACCTTTAGCCCCAGGCATATCTCCCCCATACTTATTACATGTTTCAACTAACTCTGGGATAACTGTAGAAGCTCCATGCAAAACTATTGGAGTATTTGGAATCCTTTCTTTTACTTTTTCCAAAATATCAAATCTTAATTTAGCTTCTCCTTTAAATTTATAAGCTCCATGGCTTGTTCCAATTGCAATTGCCAAAGAATCGCATCCAGTTTTTTCTACAAATTCTTGTGCTTGTGCTGGGTCTGTATACATTGCATCACTTGATGCTACATTTACATCATCTTCAATTCCTGCAAGCTTTCCTAATTCGGCTTCAACTACAACTCCTTTAGAATGAGCATAGTCTACAACTTGTTTTGTTAATCTTACATTTTCTTCAAAATCATATTTTGAGCCATCAATCATTACAGATGTAAAACCATTATCAATACACATTTTTGCTGTTTCAAAGTCTGGGCCATGGTCTAAATGTATAGCTATAGGAATCTCTGGATGTTCTTCAACAGCAGCTTGGACCATTTTCATCAAATAATTAATTCTTGCATATTTAATTGCACTAGAAGAAGCTTGTAAAATTACAGGTGACTTACTTTCTGCTGCTGCATCTACAATTCCCTGCAAAATTTCCATATCATTTACATTAAAAGCTCCAACTGCAAATCCTTCCTTCATAGATTTTTCAAACATTTCCTTCGTTGTAACTAACATATTTCTTCCTCCTTTTTAATTACTTAAGATATCGCTTTTATTCTATTTCTAATTTATGTATCTGTCAAGGCAAATTAAATAAAAAATATATTGCATTTTACAGCTCATTTATAATTAGTAGCAAGCTAATTTTAATCTTTTACAAAATATTATGATATATAATTTATTGTACCTTGTTGTCGCAACCTCAGAAATCAACGATGATAAAAAGAGGTTACTCCAATCGCACTCGCTTTCGCTCGTTTGATCGCTACGCGGTACTTCAAAATTATATATCATAATATTTTTGTTATTTATTAATATAAACTACTAATTATGAATGAGCTGTAAAATGTAAGCAAGTATTAATATTTTATTGTTCATATTTATAGCTTGCACACATTGATTCATCTGGCTTTGTTGTTTTGTTATTTTCAGTAGGCGCAACATTTATTGCAGACAATGTACATTTTGATTCCTTACTATTTTGATATTTACAGCTTTCAACTGTACAATTAATTTGTTGTTGTTTGTTTTCCATAAAAAATAGCCTCCTTTATATTTTATTTACTTTTAGTATGGCTATTTTTTTTAATTTTATTTAATTATTTTCTTCATTTGCTGGTTTGATGCATTTTTGTGGCGTTTTAAATCCTAAATACCAAGTCAAACCATCTCTTTGAGTTTTCATCTCCTCTACCCTATCTTGTAACCCTTGAAAATTTTGTGGCGGTGGCATTATAATAGGTTCACAAGGTATCCAATTAGCTGGAGTCATTGCAGAATTTTCATCTGCCACTTGCAATGCTTGCACTGTACGCAAAATCTCTGGAATAGCTCTTCCTATTTGCATTGGATAAACAAATATTGCTCTTATTATTCCCTTGTCGTCAATTATAAAAACATTTCTTACAGTTTCTGTATTACTTATATCACTTGAAATCATGCCATATTTTCTAGCAATTTCGCCATTTCTATCTGCAATTATAGGAAATGAAACTTTAATGCCAGTTTTGCAAAAAATATCATACATCCACGCTAAATGTGAGCTATTGCTGTCTACACTTAAACCTAATAATTCTGTGTTCAATTTTTTAAAATATGTATGTGCTCTTGTAAATGCAATCATCTCAGTAGTGCAAACCGGGGTAAAATCTTTAAATTTGGGGATAGTTAAATAGTTAAAAATCACATTTTCTTGACCAATAACTATAGTTTTAATCACATTATCTTGACCATATACAAGTTTTTATGAATTTTTATCATTTTAAAACATCAATTTATATTAATTTTTCAATATCTACTTTTAAATCAAATTTTACAGTTTTATCACTATAAATCCATATAGTATCAATTATGTTTTCTAAAATATATCTATTAGGCACTTCTGCTGATATAATTTCATCAAAGTATTCCATTGCAGTTTTTAATTTTATTATTTTTTCTTTTGAAATTTCTTGTTCTTCTTTATTTAAAATCTCTTGTAGTTTTTCTATTCTACTTGTCTTTTCTATCTCTAATTCTTTGTATGAATCTTCTATCATCTGTTTTTGATACTCATTTGTATGATTATGTGCTAAATCTTTTATTTTTTGATTTAATAATACTTTATATTCTGCTTTTAGTGTCTCAAGTTCAAACTTAATTTTTTCTTTATTGGTTTGTTCGTTATTAGTTTTAACCTCAATCTCTATTTTATTTATCTCATCTTGATATCTTTCTTTAGTAAATTTTAGAAATTCTTTTAAATGAATGATTATATCGCTTTCTTTTATCTCATGACATTTGCATCTTGCTTTTCCATAAGTTCTATACTGTGAACATTCATATCCTTTCTGCTTTTGTTTTCTATTCATTGTAATTCCACTTACTCCAAAGCCACAATCACCACATCTAATTAAACCAGAAAAAGCATAATTTCTTTTTCTTGTTCCTGATGTAGATTTTGACTTTGCTTTTCTTTTTCGTATATTTTGTGCCATTTCAAAAGTTTCTTTTGAGATAATTGCTTCATGATGATTTTCAAATACAAAATGTTCTTCTTCAGGAAGTTTTATTGCCCTACCTCTTATAGAAACTGTCTTCTTTTTGTGAGTTCTTAAATTTCCTGTGTATACATCATTGTTTAAGATATTACTTATCATATATGTCGACCATAACTCTTGTACTGGATGTTTATATATTCTTCCTCTCTCTAAATGTTTTCGCCTATAATATACTGATGGAGTTGGATAATTATATTTATTATTTAAAATATCACAAATCTTCTTTCTTCCTAGTCCTTCTTCTATATATAATTTATATATTAGTTTTATAACTGGTCTAATTTCTTCATCTACATATAGTTTTGTAACATCTTCCTTATCTTTTACATAGCCATAATAATTTCCCATTACTAATCTACCAGTTTTTTGTTTGGAATACATGTGATCTCTTGTTTTTCTTGAACAGTCTTTTACATATCTTTCATTAAACCAAGTTGTAATTCCTATAGTATCATCTCTATCATTTAAAACATCATAAGTACCTCCCATTTCAGAAACTAAAATTAAGTTTTTTTGCATATTCTTAAATTCATCAATAAGTACCAAAACTTTTCCATTGTTTCTTCCAATTCTTGATAAGTCTTTTGCTACAACTACATCAATTTTTCCGCCCTTTACTTTTTCTAACATCTTTGTGAACTCAGGTCTATTAAAGGTATATCCCGAAACATTGTCATCTATGTAGAAGTCCTTATCTTCGATAATCCAATTACGAGTAGAAGCATAATCTTTAATAATTCTTTTTTGTTCTTCTATACTCGAATAATTTTCCTTATCCTCATCTCTAGACAATCTACAATATCCTACAACTGTCATTTTGCCTCCTTTTGCCTGATATTGCTTATTGTCTATGTTAACATACATTGTCTGATAATTCCACTTGTTTTGTAACAATTTTATTAAGAACTTCGGGATAGTTCTCTTTTCCTGTTACAAATATTCCTATTTTACACTTTTGTTTCTTATATTCTTTTATTTTATCTTGTATTTCTTGAATTTTTAACTCTTCTTCAGTTAAATAAATTTGCATATATTTGTTATTTGCGATTTCATTAGAAGTAATTTGCATATTATTTAACTCCTTCATAATATTTCTTTCTAAATATTATGCAAAAAGAAATATATAAATTTCTTTTTGTCTGAAAGTTACTTCTAAAATCTAATACTTATATTTTTCAAAAATCATTTATAACCACCTCCTATTATTAAAAACACTTAAAAAATTTCAAATGGGTACTTCTAATAAAAAGAGTCCAAACTTTTTCATTAAATGTTGCAATTTTTACTATTTTCATTATTATTTTTTAAGTTTCTTTATTATATACATTCCATTTTGTTATATAAATGTCCAAAAAATAAGAAATATAGTTTTATCAAATATAAAAAAAGAGGCGTTACCCTCTTTTTTGTCATACTTATAGTTCTTTGTATTGGAACTATTTACTAGCTACTATTCCATAGTACCTTCTTCTAAGTAAAATTCCCTTATTAGTTGTATTGTTTTCTATGTATTGATTTAATATTTGCATATCAATATTATTTTCTATAAGATTATTGTTTTCATGTTCTTCTGAAAAATCATTCAATATTGGAGTTTTTAGCAATAAAGCCAATAGATCATCTTTAGTTTTATAATATTCTCTTTCATATATTGGTATTAATTCAACATTTTTAAAACCTGCATCTAATATATTTTCATAATCTATTTGACTTATTGGCTTTGTATCATTAAATGCTTGTCCTCTATTAAATAATCTTTTTAATTGCCAACAATCTAATTTGTCTACTCCTCTTACAAGTAATAAACCATCTTTTTTTAGTGTTTTATAAATTTGTCTTGCATCAATACAAGTATTTCTTGCTACTACAATATCAAAATAATTATCTTCTGTATCCA
>CALXJQ010000001.1 GCA_944388665.1 uncultured Clostridia bacterium | reverse complement strand
TCATTGTTATCACCACTAAGATTTTAACATATATCTTTAAATATTACAATTTTGTAATATTTTATGAAATTACCCTGGACGTAGCAAAAAATTGCTTGCAACATTTTGCTTTTTATTGTAATATAATAAGGTAAGTTATGAAGCTATATAATGTTAGGAGGTATGCTTATGTGTGGTATTGTAGGTTACATAGGGACTAAAAAGGCGTGTCCCATTTTAATTAATGGTTTGATTAGGCTGGAATATAGAGGATATGATTCAGCTGGAATTTCAACTATTGAAAAAGATGGTATTTCTGTTATGAAGGATAAAGGGCGTGTTAAGAATCTTTATAATTTGAAGGGTATTGATGATTTGGAAGGTTCTATTGGTATTGCTCATACTAGGTGGGCAACGCATGGAAAGCCTTCTAAGGAGAATGCTCATCCTCATTTGGATAATAGCAGGACTTTTAGTGTGGTGCATAATGGAATTATTGAAAATTATAATGAGTTGAAGAAGTTTTTGAGTGATAATGGATATAAGTTTTTGTCTCAGACAGATACGGAAATTATACCAAATTTAGTACATTATTATTATTCTAAAGATAAAAAAGATAGCAGCTCAGCTTCTATAGATAAGAAGGATAGCAGCTTAAGTTCTACAGATAAAGAAGATAGTAGCTTGAAAAAAGGTGATTGTTTAAGGTTTTTGCGCGCTGTAAAAAGGGCTTGTGATGATTTGAAGGGAAGTTTTGCAATTGAAATTCTTTGTAAAGATTACCCTGATAATATGATTGTTGTAAGGAAAGATAGTCCTTTGGTAATTGGTAAAGGTGATGGCGAGAATTATATTGCTTCTGATATTCCTGCTATTCTTTCTTTTACAAAGAATTTTTATTTTTTGAATGATCTTGAGTTTGCAGTGCTTTCAAGAGATGATATTAAGTTTTATGATGATAATTTGCAGCTTATTGAGAAGGCTACTAAGTCTATTGATTGGGATGCTTCTAGCAGTGAGAAGAATGGTTTTGATGATTTTATGCTAAAGGAAATTTATGAGCAACCTAATTCTATAAGGGAAACTATTGGGGCTAAGTTTAGCGAAGATTCTGACTGCGAGTTTGATGAGTTAAATTTTTCTAAGGATTATTTAAAAGGCTTAGATAAAATTTTTATTGTTGCTTGTGGTACTGCTATGCATGCAGGGCTTACTGGTAAGAATGCTTTTGAGAAGTTGTGCAAAATTCCAACTGAAGTGGATGTTGCTTCTGAGTTTAGATATCGTTCTCCTTTGGTTGATGATAAGTCTTTATGCATTTTTATTTCTCAATCTGGTGAAACTGCAGACACTATTGCAGCTTTAAAGTTATGCAAAGAAAAGGGTGCGAAAACACTTGCAATTTCTAATGTTATAGGTAGTTCTATAACTAGAGAAGCTGACTATTCTATTTATACTCATGCAGGCCCTGAAATTGCAGTTGCTTCTACAAAAGCCTATACTTCACAAGTGGTGTTAATTGTAATTCTTGCTATTTATTTTGCAGAAATTTTGGGCTTAAGCAGTGCAGAAATTGTAAATTTGAAAAGAGATATTTTAGAATTGCCTAAGAAAATTGAGGAAACTCTTAAGTGCTCTGAACAAGTAAAAGAGTTTGCTAAAAGAGTTTATCAAGAAAAGGATATTTTCTTTTTAGGTCGTGGTGTTGATGAGGTTGTTGCAAAAGAGGGTTCTTTGAAGCTTAAGGAAATTTCATATATACACTCAGAAAGTTATCCTGCGGGAGAGCTAAAGCATGGCCCTATTGCTTTAATTGAAAATGGTGTCACTGTAGTTGGAATTATGACAGTGCCTGAATTAGTAAAAAAGACTGTAAGTAATTTGCAAGAAGTAATAACTCGTGGCGCTAAAACTTTAGTTATTACAAATCAAGATATTGATAAATCTATGTTTGATATGGTAATAGAAATTCCAAATACTAATACTTTTGTATCTCCGGTGTTGTCAATTATACCTTTGCAATTGTTTTCATATTATATTGCAAAAGAAAAGGGTCTTGATGTTGATAAACCTAGGAATCTTGCTAAATCAGTTACAGTTGAATAATATATATGCCTGCCATAATTGGTAGGCAATTTTTAACTTACTAATAATTTAACAATAATTAAGCAAACAGCGCCTGGTAGTCCTAATAATCCGTATTAATATACTTGTAAAAAAATTTAAGCCAATATGAAAATTGAATCCTGCCCCTATTAAATTTATTATCCATATTAGCACTCCACCTAGGACAGAATTTAAAATTAATTTTAAAATTTTTTTTAATGGAACTATAAAAAGTCTCCCAAATATGAATATAAAACAAATGCATGCTATGTATGTAATGATGTTTGTGTCCATCTCGACCTCCCTTCTAAAGAGCAAACTTCATTTCACTTATCATGTCTAGTTCTATTCCACTTGCCTTAGCTATTTTTATTAAATAATCTAGTTTTGCTTGATTAGCCTTAATTTGGTAAGTATAATAGTCTATAAGGTCATCTTGAGCATAGTCGAAATTATGGTTTGCTGCTTTTAAGTCTTCTCTTGTTTTTATTATTGTTTTTATTAATTCATGTTCCTTTTCCATTTCAGTTCTTTCTATTATTCTTCCCTCTTTTATATAGAATTCGTTTTGCATAAATTTCCCTCCATTAATAGTTTTTGCTAAAATTATTATATTCTAATTTTGTTTTTTTATTCATAACTAAAAAAATTCAATCTAATACTTGCTTTTTTGGCGATTTTATAGGATAATAGATATGTAATATTGTAATTAATAGGGAGACTTCTAAATGAAAATAATTGATAAGTTTTTGAAAAAATTAAATACAGATAGAAATACTTTTGCTACATTTATATTAACATTAATAACAATTTATTTAGTAATTGATAGAATTGTAGAAATGCTTTTAATGATTTTTACTGGTGTTTCTTACTCATATTGGGGACCAATAATGTATACATTCGCTCTTGCTTGCCCAATATTTGCTTATGTATTTTCAATTCCATCTAAGTTTGTAAATAATAAGGTGCAACAAGTAGCAGTTTTCGATGTGTTTACAGTTGCCCTCTATATAATAGCGGTATCTATGTTTACACAATGGCTTAATGAAAGTGCTTGGTTATTGCTACTTTCTGTTCCTGGATATACAGATTTAATTACCAACTTCTCAGAGTTAATTACACCAGCTTTTTCAAGCCTTTCACTATATTTGCCACTTGCATCAATTTTTCCATTCTTTAGTTGGTTGTATATGGGTGTACATGACACTAAAGATGAAAAGCGCTCAATTTGGGACTATACAGGTATAGATTTATCAGACAAAAAAGTTGGGCATGGCCCTTATACCTGTGAGGTATATCTTTGCACAGATAATGAAACTGCAAAGAAAATTGTTTTTCCAGAGGTATCTAGGTTTCAATCATTATTTGTTTGCGGTGGCTCAGGCTCTGGCAAAACTTCATTAGTATTTGAGCCAATGATTGCTAAAGACATTGAAAGAAAGAGCTTTTTCAGGGAAGTATCTAAAGAATTAGGCTTCACTGCTTTAAAAACTAAAATAGCTTACTTAAATGTACCTTATGATAATGAATATTTGAACCACAATTTTAAATTAAGTATGCTAAAACCTATTCCTGGTAAAGAAAAAGTTTTCAAGGCATTTTGTAATAAAATGATTTTAGGAAAACTTGGTGATGATACTGTTTATAGAGATTTAGGCTTAACATTAATTGCTCCTGATTATGAAGTAATTGAACATTCAATAAATATATGTAATAACTTTGGAGTTAGCTATGACATAGTAGATCCATATAATTCTAGTACAATTGGATTGAATCCTTTTGTATATGATGATGCAAATAAGATAGCTACAATGATTTCAGATATATTAAGGACTTTATTTGCAAATGGCTCTAAAATTACTGATACAGCTTCTCAAAAGCAAGATTTTGTCATACAAACAATTGAAAATCTTGTTATATTGTTAAAAGAAATGTACCCTAGAATGAATGAAGGTGCTATTCCAAATTTAGAAGATTTATTAATGATGTTAACTAATTTTGATATGATTGAAAAAATGTGCAAAATAATGGCAACAAATGATGAGCTAAATGAAAAGTATAAGATTTTACTTGCATATTTTAAAAAGAATTTTTACAATGACTCTTCTAATGCTGAAAATATGAAGGAATATCTTTCTCCAATTGTAAACAAATTAGACAGTTTGCTAAGAATACCTGGCATTAAAGCAATTTTGTGTAATAGATATAATAATATTAATTTTGATGAATCTCTTGCACAAAGTAAATTTCTATTTATCTGTACAAGAAGGGGTGATTTAGGTGCTTCTTCATACAAGTCTTTTGGATTATATTGCTTGATTTCTTTGCAAAATGCTGTATTAAGAAGACCTGGAAATGAGAATAATAGAATACCTCACTTTCTTTACATTGATGAGTTTAGTGATTTTATATGCAAAGCCACTGAGCCAATTTTCACTATGTTTAGAAAATATAGAGTTGGTACTACTATTTCTACTCAAAGTCTTTCACAATTGGAAGGACCTGAAAAGAATCCAAATTACAGAACAACAATTTTAGCTAACTGTGCTAGTAAAATATTTACTGGAAATGGCGATGTTAAAGAATTGGAATGGTGGTCTAAAGAATTTGGTAAGAAAAGAGATTGGACTTACTCTTCTAGTATGGATACTGAAAAGGGAAGTTATGATAAAAAGCTTGGAAATGTAAAATGGGATTGGACAGATTATTTTGCTGTTAATAAATTGCAATCTCTTGGTCAAAAAAGCTGTGCTTATAAAATCAGAGGCTCTGGCGGAAAGCCAATGATAGGCCAAGGTGATTTTAAATATGTAGAGTCTAAATATAAAGAGCCTCAAAAAGTTAAGGTTTATGACTATGGAAAATATTCTGACAGTGTTACAACAGCAACAGAAGATGCAGAGTCTCCAAGGAAAAAGTTCAATTTGAAGAATCTTGATTTTACAGATGACAGAAATGAAGTTGACCCAATTCAAACAGATACTTCTGATTCAAAATATTTATTTAATAGTGAAGATGCTATTATTGTTAATTTGAAAAAGGGTAATCCAAACGGAGAAAATAAATAAATATTTCCAATAATACCAAAAGAATATAATAGTAATTTATCTATTATATTCTTTTTATAATTTTTTCAAATTTGCTAAGCCGTTAGCTTCATTATATCAAAATGTTATTCCTATTGCCTCTATAATTATTCCTGAGATTACGCCTATTGCATATAGCAAAATAACTATTTTAAAGTTTTGCTTCATTGGTTTGTTTGTTTTAAATAACACAGCTAGTCCAACACCTGCAGACACTAACGAGCCTGCTATCATGGTTCCAGCCGTAATTATACTTTCCAAATACATTTGAGTAATTATAACTGAGGCTGCACAGTTTGGTATTAAGCCTATTAAGCCAGCTAGTATTGGGCCCAAAATAGGTTTGTTTGATAAAAATGATTTTATTGTATCTTGTCCTATAAAATATATTGCTATATTAATTAATAAAGTTATTATTAATATAAATATAAATATATTTATGGTATGCTTTAGTGCAGATTTTACTATTCCATGCTCACAATCACAATGTTCTTTTTCGCATAAATCAACTATTTTTTCGTCTTCAATGGTCTTATTTTTTAACCTTAAAACTGCATCAATCACAATTCCAGCTATCATGCCAATAATTAATTTTACACCAAGAATTTTTACTATTGTAATAATTGGCACTGACTCAGATAATAATATTGGCAACATTTCGTCTGAAGTTGACAAATAAATTGCAATTAATGTACCTAAAGAAACTACTCTTGCTGCATATAAATTAGTTGCTGAAACAGAAAAGCCACATTGTGGCACTATACCTAAAATACTGCCAATTACTGGCCCCCATTTTCCAGATTTTTTTATTGCTTCTTTTGTTTTTTCTTTAGTTTTATGCTCTATGTATTCCATTATTAGATATGTTATAAACAAAAATGGCAATAGTTTTATACTATCTATGATTGCTTCTTCTATGACTTCTAACATATTTTATTACTATCCTTTCTTAGATTTAGTATAATTCTTTTATAATTCACTGCTAATATTAATCGATTAAACGAGCGAAGCGAGTGCAATTGGAGCAACCTTACGTTTTTATTATTTTAATTGTAAGGTTGCAACAACAAGGTACAAAAAATTATTTATTATAAGATTTTTGTCGTACATAAAATTAATAGCAGTAAATTATAAAAATTTTTACCTTCTTCTCCTATAGTTTCTGCACATACATCCTGAATTTCCATTATTGCCACTAGGTAAAGCATTTTCTATTTCATTACAGTTGCAGTTGTCATTGCACCCATTGTTACAGTTGGAAGCTCTTTCAGATGATATTTTGCATAGTATACAAGCTATGTATGCAGTTAAAAAGCTAAGTATTCCATACGCAATTGCTGCAACTAAAAGTCCGAAATTGTTGAATATTAGTGCAATTATTAAAAATACAACAAAAGTAATAGCTGAAACTAATATTGGAGATTTCAAAATTTTTTGTAATGCTATTGATATTATAACTGTGGCCAATGGCAAAGCTAAAAATATAAGTAATATAGTATTCATGGTAGTTCTCCTTTTTAATTTTATTACTATATTCTATGCTTTGCACTATTTTTTGTTAATTTATTCATATTCTACTTTTACTAAATATAAGCCTTGTGGCTGTAAAGTTTTTCCTGCATTTTTTCTATCTTTTGAGTCTAGTATTTTTTTTACTTCTTCTGGCTCTATTTTGTGCATTCCAACATCAACTAAAGTCCCTGCAATTATTCTTACCATATTGTATAGAAAACCGCTTCCAGTTAATTCTATCCATATTCTTTCATCTTCTTTTTTCATAACCTCTGCCCTATATATAGTCCTTACACTATTCTTGCTGCTAGTTCCACTTGCTTTAAAGGCTTTAAAGTCATGTTCACCTTCAAAATATTTAATTGCCTGTTGCATTTTTTCTACGTCTAATTTATATGCTATGTGTGTTTCTAAATTTCTGTAGATAGCTGTTCCATACCTTGAATTATTTATTATGTATCTATATGTCTTTTTTTTGCAACTTAATCTACTATTAAATTTTTCGTCAACCTCTTCGGCAGATTTTATTAAAATTGATTTTTTTAAACTAGAATTAATTGCAAGTGGAATTTTTTCTATTGGAATAGTAGAATTTGTTTTAAAATTTGCAACTTGGCCCAATGCATGTACTCCAGCATCTGTCCTTCCTGATGCAATTAAGTTCACTTCTTCTCCTGTGACTTTTGTAATTGCATTTTCAATTGTACCTTGTATATTTAACTTATTTGGTTGCCTCTGCCAGCCGTTAAAGTCTTTTCCATCATATTCTATTATTAGTTTAATATTTCGCATGCTTACTCTCCATCCAATTCTACTTTTAATCTAGCAGATAAAAGGAGCTATTTTATTCGCTCCTTTTATCTGTATTTTCTTTTACTTTGTTTTTATCTTTCATCTTTTTTAATATATTGTCTTTTCCTGTTTTTTCTGAAGCAAATCTTTTTGTTACTATATTAGTTATTAAGATTTTTTTCAAAACATCTTCTCTTACATCTGCTATTAAAGTTCCATCTTTTGCTACAGAAATTTTTCCCGTTTCTTCTGAAACCACAACTACAATAGCATCTGATTCTTTAGATATACCTATTGCTGCTCTGTGCCTTGTTCCTAATTCTTTAGCTATATCTTTATCATCTGCAAGTGGCAACACGCAAGCTGCAGCTGCTATTTTGTTTCCAGCAATTATAACTGCACCATCATGTAATGGTGTGTTTGGCTGAAATATATTTACTAATAATTGTGGTGATACTTCTGCATCTAGCGATATTCCAGTTGAAATTATATCTTGTATTTTTATATCTCGTTCTAAAACAATTAATGCTCCAGTTTTTGTTTTTGCTAGTTCTGTTGCTGCAATAACTACTTTATAAATGTCTTCTTTAGTTTTTGTTTCTACATCTTTATTAATTCCAAAAAATTTTGTAAGCTTATTTGTGCCAAGTTGTTCTAGCGCACGCCTTAGCTCTGGCTGGAAGATAACAATTATTGCTATTACTCCCCAGTTCATAATTCCAGTTAAAATCCAATTAAGAATTTTTAAATTTAGCAATCCACTTATCCAAGTAGCCACTATTAATAGTGCAATTCCTTTTATTAATTGCCAAGCCCTTGAGCCTTTTACTACTCTAATACAACAATATACTAAAAAGATTACAATTGCTAAGTCTAAGATCAATGTTACTAATTCGAATGGATTTTCTTGTAATGATTTTATATAAGCCACAATATTTTCTGTATAAAAATTTTCCCAATTTATTCCTAAATTTGATACCATTTATTTCTCCTTTTACTACATTAGTGCATATATAAGTGTTGCACCTGTTGAAGCTATCATTAATACTGCTACAAATACTGCTAGTATTTTTATGCAGACTTGTGCCTTATCATAATGTTTACGTACTTTTTCTTGCTTTTTTTTCATTTTCTTCACCTCTATAAAATTACTATCAAGATATATTATAACATAAAACTATTTGCCTTTTCAATATTTTAATAAAAATTACATAATTACATCTAAAATCATTTTATTTTTTCTTACTGGGTCTTCCGTAATTTTTATTATATCTTTTATTTTTTCACTTGCTAATTCTAATTTATTCATGTCATTTGCATAAATATATGCTATTACATCATCTTTTTGCACTTTTCTTCCTACTTTTGTTGATAATACTATTCCAACTGCATCATCTATTTTGTCTTCCATTTTTTCTCTGCCTGCGCCTAAGAAATTTGCTAATTTTCCTATTTCTTCTGCATTTATTTTAGCAATATTTCCACTTTTTTCTGAATAGATTGGCTTCATAAATTTAGCTTTTTCAAAATTCTCGACATTTTCTATGTAAGATGTGTCTCCTCCTTGATGTTTTACTAGCTCTAAAAATTTGTTATAGGCTTTTTTATTATTTATGCTTTCTAGCATAGCTTGCTTACTATTTTCTAAGTTTTCACCTTTGCCAGCTAACTTTATCATGTATGCACCTAGCTCTAGTACTACTTTTTTCAAATCTTCTGGCATAACTTCACCTTTTAGGAAGTTTATTGCTTCTATCACTTCTAAGTTATTTCCTACTGCATAACCAAGTGGCTCATCCATATTAGTTAATACACATAATGTTTCTCTATTTGCAAGTTTACCAATTTCTATTATTTCTGAAGCAAGCTTTTTAGCATCTTTTATATTTTTCATAAATGCTCCACTGCCTACAGTTACATCTATTAGTATTTTTTGCGCTCCACTTGCTATCTTTTTGCTCATTATGCTAGATGCTATTAAAGAAATACTATCCACACATGCAATTGAATCCCTTAATGCATAAATTTTTTTATCTGCTGGTGCTAAGTTTAAAGTTTGGGAAATCATGCTAATACCAATTTCTTTTACTTGTTTTATAAATTCTTCTGTAGTTAAATTTGTGTTATATCCAGGGATTGATTGAAGTTTATCTACTGTGCCACCTGTAAAGCCAAGTCCCCTTCCTGACATTTTTGCTACAGGAACTCCTAAAGAGCTAATAATAGGAAGCAATATTAAAGACACTTTATCCCCTACGCCACCTGTTGAATGTTTATCAACTATAATTTCATTTAAGCTAGATAAATCTAGTGTATCTCCAGAATAAGCCATAGCAATGGTTAGGTCTGCCGTCTCTTTATTACTCATTCCATTTAAATACATTGCCATTATTAAAGCAGCAGCTTGATAGTCTGTAATCTCGCCACTGGTATATCCTTTAATAAAAAATTGTATTTCTTCTTTAGATAGTTCTTTTTTGTTCTTCTTATTCTCAATTATATCTAATATTCTCATATTTATACTCTCTTTCTCAAGGTTCTTTTTATTTGACAACAAAGTGGGTGGTAAATGACTTACGATGAATAGGGCAAAGCCCATACTTTCTAATCGCCTCAATATGCATTTTGGTACCATATCCCTTATTTTGTGCAAATCCATATTGTGGATATATTTCATCCCACTGCCTCATTATTCTGTCTCTTGTGACTTTGGCTAAAATAGAAGCTGCAGAAATGCTATAGCACTTTGCATCTCCTTTTATTATTGAATCATAAGGAATTCCTCTTGTATTTATATGTGTTAGGGCATCTACTAAAATTAAGTCTGGCTTTACTTCTAGGCCATCTATCACTTGGGTAACCCCCTGTTTTGTTGCATTTAATATATTTATATTATCAATAACATCATGATTAATTATTGCTACAAAGTAGCTTATTGCTTGCTCTGTAATTAAGTCATATAGTTTTTCTCTTTTCTTTTCTGAAACTTTTTTTGAGTCATTTACTCCTTCTATCATTGAATCTTCTGGCATAATTACTCCAGCTACTGCAACCGGACCTGCTAAAGGTCCTCGTCCTGCTTCATCTATTCCACATATATATTTAAAGCCTTTTGAATGTAATTCTTTTTCTTGTTTTTTTAATTGAGTTAGTCTTTCAATTTCTTTTTCTTTCATTTTATTATCACATTCCTTGCTAAAATTACATATCAAGTGCATTTAATTCTGTTAATGAATAATTACCTTGAAATCCTAAAGTATTATATACTTCAACTTTTAAATCGTCTGTGTCGTCATCAAGCCTAATTAAATAAGCTTCGCCATTATCTATTTTTATATCATTTAATCCCCATTGTTGCATTGCCTCTGGTGTAACATAGTATATTTTTTTCTTGTCTGCAGCACTTAAGGTATCTACCTCACTAGGCATTGTTACATTTGAAAGTTCAGATATTTTTGCATTTCCATCATCCCCATAAGCTCTTTTTAATTTTGCATCATTTACATATACTTCTTGCCTAACACTTTCTTTTTTTGCATCATCTGGTGATGTACCCATTTTAAAGTCTGCATCCTCAATATATTCTCTTGCTTTAGCTTCTATTAACATCATGTTTGTTCTCATACTTTCTAAGTTTGCATTATTAATTACTTCTTTGCCACTATATAGTGCAATCCCTGCAATAATGGCTAATACCATTATCATAACTACTAATGCAAATAATGTTACTCCTCTTTCTTGTTTTATTTTTTCTTTCATATTATTATTCATTCCTTTCTCATAATTACTCATATTATATATTTTAATTGACTTTTTTTCAATACAATTTTTGAAAAATGTGACTCTATTTATTACATTTTTTTCACAAAATTTTCACAAATCTGTTGTATTATTATATTAAAATTTGTTATTATATTAATAATGATATTGAAATTGGAGGTCTTTAAAATGGAAGAAAAAAAAGATGAAAAAAGAGAGGGAAACTTTCAAGGATTTAAAACAGTTCAAAATCCCGGTACATACAGTGTATCTTATACTTCAGAAAAAGAGAAAAAAAATAAAAACAAATCTGGCTTTGGAAGAAGCATTTTATTGCCCTTCTTTAGTGGAATAGTTGGATGTGCTGTTGTTATAGGTACTTGTTTTGGTGTACCTTCTATAAGAGCTGATATATTAAATGGGTCTACTTCAAGCAACGCCGGTAGTTCTAATAGTTCTTCTAGCAATGCTTATGTGTCTCAAGCATCATTATCAAATTATTCTGACACAGCAGTATATGCCGCAAATAAAATATTGCCATCTATTGTTGGCATACAAGTAGAATATACTTCAAGTTCATTAATTAGTATGTTTGGCTCAAATGGTCAAAATATAACTTCAACAGCAAGTGGTTCTGGCATTATAATTAGTGATGATGGATATATTTTAACTAATAATCACATCGTTTCTAATAATAGTTCTTCTTCAAACTCTTATTACAATTATGATGTTTCAAAAGCTACAAAAATAACTGTCACATTGTTTAACGATGACACACAATATGATGCCAAAATAGTTGGTACAGATGAGCAAACAGATTTAGCAGTTATAAAAATTGATAAAACTGGTCTTACAAAAGCTGAATTTGCAGATTCTGATGCTGTTAAAGTAGGTGAATTTGCTATGGCTGTAGGAAACCCACTTGATATGCAAAGTACTATTACTTGTGGTGTTATTAGTGCAGTAAATAGAAAAATTACAGATTCTGATGGAAAAACTTATACTTTAATTCAAACTGATGCTGCAATTAATGCTGGTAATAGTGGTGGTGCTTTAGTAAATAGCCAAGGTCAAGTAATTGGTGTAAACACTTTAAAGCTTTATGGTACAGGAATTGAAGGTATGGGATTTGCTATTCCAATTAATTCTACAGAAAGTATTACTGAGCAATTAATTTCAAATGGTAAAGTAAGTAGGCCTTATATTGGTATTACTGGAATAGATTTAACTGCTGATTTAGCAAAACAAAATCATTTAGTTGAGGGTATTTATGTTAAAGCTGTTGATGATTTCTCTGCAGCAGAAAAAGCTGGCATTAAAATAGGTGATGTAATTATTGAGGCTGATGGCAAGTCAATTAAAACTATGGATGAATTAAATGACATTAAGAATTCTCATAAAATTGGTGATGAATTGAAAATAAAAGTAAATAGAGATGGAGAAGAAAGAGAATTAACAATAACTTTAGGTGAACAACCTTAACTTTTCACTTTCAGTTCACAAAATGGACAAATTTGACTGTTAGAATATAACCATAATCAGTTAAGTAATACTGATTTGAAATTAAAAACATCCCCTTTTATTTTCAAAAATAGAACTTCCTTTATTGGAAGTTCTATTTTTTTATAATATTATCATATCCATTTCAGTTGTATAGCTATTATTTCCATAAGGATACATTATATATATTGCATTATCTGTTAAATAAAATTCTGTTGTGTTGGCAATTTGATACATAGAATTTGAAGTGTCTCGACTATAAATATTATATCCTAATGCAGCTAGGTCTTCTACTCTTTTTTGTTCACCTGCTATTTCTGTATTAATTTTTTCTTGAGCAGTATTAATATCTATTCCCTTGATTTTTAGTACTTCTTCTAAGCTTATGGATTTATTATTTCTCAAGTCATAGTTATATGTCTGTATTATAAGCCTTTGCGCATTAGTCCCTTCTTTTAAATCTGATTTTATCATTACTGACAAAATATCATATTCAACATTTGCTGTATATTCTACATCATATATTGTGTTTCCGCCTTCTGCTATAACACTATTTACCTTGTTTGTGAAAGTTTCTTCTATTTCTTTGTTATAGCCATCTATTATATCATTGTTTACATTAATATATGGTATATGAACATTTATGTTGTAGGCATTTCCATCATTTTCTTGCAAAGTCTGTGCATCATATACTAATGGCTTTGTTTTATCTTGACGCTTTTCATTATTTTGTTCACTCACATTTGATACCGTATTACTAAACAAACTCTCAAAATTATTTTCTAGTTCTTGTTCTTCTTCTACCGTTTTTTCTTGATATTCGTCTGAATCTGCACCTATTCCAAGTAAACTTGCAAAATCAATTCTTGCATAAAATTGTACATAAGATGCTATAATAATAGCAATAATACAAAATACTATTATAGACACATATATTATGATTTGTTTTTTCTTTAATTTAAACTTCTCTGGTAATGTTACATTCATGGTATTACTCCCTTGTTTTTATGATTAAAATTGTAGTTTAATTATAACATTTATTGTTTATTTTATCAACATTTTTATTGACTAATCAGTATTTTTGAGGTATTATATTGTATATTATAAATTTATTAAAATATTATAGAAATGAGGAATTTAGGGAATATGTTATGTTCAGATTGTAATAAAAATCCAGCAATTCTTTTTTATAAAAAGATAGAAAATGGACAAGAAAAATTAGAAGGATATTGTTATGAGTGTGCTAAAAAGCATGGCATAAATCCAGTAGAAACACTCTCACAACAAAATAAAATACTTTCAAATAATACTGTAAATATAAATGATATGACAGAGCAATTTGAAAATATCTTCAGAGATTTAGCAGAAAATATAAATTTAGATGATTTAGAAAATATGGAAGGAGCAATTACATTTAATAATATACCAACTGGAGATGGCAATGATGGTGTAGATGGTCCTAGAATTTCAGGTACTGCTATTCCACTTGGTTCTCTTTTTACTAATTTGTTTAATGGACAAAATAATAGACAAAGTGAAGCTCAAGGAGAGCCTTCTGGTGCTAGAAAAAAGGTTAAAGTAGAAAAAAGGAAAAATACAAAACAAAATAAAAAGAAAAGGTTCTTAGATACTTTTGGAACAAATTTAACTGCTAAAGCACAAAATAATGAATTAGACATTGTTATTGGCAGAGACAAAGAAATTCAAAGGATTATTCAAATTTTAAATAGACGCTCTAAAAATAATCCTTGTTTAATTGGTGAGCCGGGAGTTGGTAAAACAGCTATTGCTCAAGGTTTAGCTATAAAAATTGCCAATAAAAATGTTCCTGCAAAATTATTAAATAAAGAAATATATTTATTAGATATGACTGCAGTTATTGCTGGCACACAGTTTAGAGGTCAATTTGAGTCAAGAATGAAAGGCATTATTGATGAATGTAAAGAATTTGGCAATATCATCTTAGTTATTGATGAAATTCATAATATAATTGGTGCTGGTGATGGAGAACATTCAATGAATGCAGCTAATATTTTAAAGCCAGCCCTATCTAATGGAGATGTTCAAATAATTGGAACTACTACCCTTAAAGAATATAGAAAATATATTGAAAAGGACTCTGCATTAGAGCGAAGATTTCAACCAGTTTTAATTGAAGAGCCTACTATAGATGATAGTATTAAGATTCTTGAAGGAATTAAGAAATATTATGAAGATTATCATAAAGTTAAAATATCTTCTGATGTTATTAGGCAAGCAGTAATTATGTCTGAAAAATATATACATGATAGATTTTTGCCTGATAAGGCTATAGATATTTTGGATGAAGCTTGCTCAAGAATCAACCTAGAAAATAAAGACTTATATAAATTGGAGATGCTTCGTCAAGAGTTAAGCAGTGTGCAAGCTGAAAAAGAAGAAGTTGTTGCTGCTGACTCTACAGAAGATTATCAAAAAGCTGCAGATTTAAAGACTAGAGAATGTCAATTAATTGATCAAATTGATAATTTGAATAAAAAGATGAAATTGAAGCAATTAACTGTACAAGATATAGCTAATGTTATTGAGAATTGGACTAAAATTCCTGTTAAAAAAATAACAGAAGCTGAAACTCAAAAACTTTTAAATTTAGAGACCAATCTTCACAAAAGAATTATTGGTCAAGATGAAGCTGTAAGCAGTGTTGCCAGAGCTATAAGAAGAAACCGTGCAGGATTGCAAAGTACAAAAAGGCCACCTTCTTTCATTTTTGTAGGGCCTACTGGAGTTGGTAAAACTGAACTTGCAAAAGCTTTAGCTTACGAAATGTTTGGAAGTGAAGACTCTATTATTAGAATAGATATGTCCGAATATATGGAAAGTCACTCTACTTCTAAATTAATAGGTGCACCTCCTGGATATGTTGGCTACGATGATGCAGGTCAATTAACGGAAAAGGTTAAAAGAAAACCATATTCTATAATTTTATTGGACGAAATTGAAAAAGCACATCCTGACGTATTTAATATATTGTTACAAGTCTTGGATGACGGAAAATTGACTGATAGTCAAGGAAATACTGTTAGTTTTTCTAATACAATAATTATTATGACTTCAAATGCAGGGTCAAATTTGAATAATAATTCAATTGGTTTTGGTGGCGGAACTATTAGTAAAAATAAAGTTATGGATAGTTTAAAAGAATTCTTTAGGCCAGAATTTTTAAACAGAGTTGATGAAATTGTTTCATTTGATCCACTTACACCAGACCAGCTATTACAAATTGTTGATCTTATGCTTAAAGATACTTTAAAAGCCTTGAAAGATAAAGACATAAATATGGAAGTTTCTACAGCTGCTAAGCATTTTCTACTAGATAAAGGAACTAACATTAAGTTTGGTGCAAGGCCACTTAGAAGAGCAATACAAAGATATTTAGAAGATGAACTATCTGAGATGATATTAAGAGGAGAATTATTGGATGGCCAAACAGTTTATGTGGATTATGACAAAAATTCTAATGACGAAAAATTAAAATTTGAAGTAAAAAAATAAAATAAGTAGGAGAATTATATGATAAAAAAACAGATACCCAATATTCTAACAATAATTAGATTTTTATTAATACCATTTATTGTAGTTGCTATTTTCTCTGGAGAATATATTGTTGCAGCAATACTATTTACATTATCTGGCATTACAGATATTGCTGATGGTTTTATTGCAAGAAAATTTAATTTAATATCAAATTTTGGTAAATTAATGGATCCTTTAGCTGATAAACTAACCCAAATTGCTACTTTAACTTCTTTAGTTTTAGCAGGAATTCTACCTAAGTTTGGCTATTGGATTCTAGGCATTGTTTTATTAAAAGAGTTTATTATGATTTGTGGTGCATCATTTTTGTATGGTAAAGATGTTGTAGTATATAGCAAATGGTATGGTAAACTTGCAACTGTATTATTTTTTATAGCCATTATTCTCTCTCTTTCTATCAAAGAGTTTGAACCTACAGGATTTTTGCGCTATATAGATTTGCCTTTATATGCATTAGCTTTAATTGCAACAGTTTCAGCATTGATTATGTATATACATGATTTGTATAATAAAGGTTTTATTGATAAAAAAGACTTAAACAAAGACGTGACTATAGATAAAAAAGAAAGAAAGAACTATTCTAAAAAATAGAATAGTTCTTTTTATTCATAATCTTCTAACAGTTGATTCAACTGCTGTTTTCCAATTACTTCAATTCCATTTTGCATGTTTATTTTATCTGTTTCTGGCAAATATTCTGTTGAAATTCCTGTAGTTTCTAATAGCTCCTGTTCTCCGTTTTCATTAATTTTATATACTTCAACTGTTCCATTATTATCTTTTACCATATAATGTTCTCCGCATTCTCCTTCTTTTTCTCGATATAATACTATTGAATTACTACTAAATTCTTCTATTTGATAATCTGGATATTTTTCTTGAACTTCTTCTTGGTTTAAATTTACCATATCTTCTGATGCTTGCATATATTCTTCTGTTGTATGTCCACAACCCTTATAATATGTTTTTATTGTTATTGCGCAATGTGGAGATACCTTTTCTTCCTGTGAATCTGTTTGCATTAGCTCTTCATATTCATCTGTGCAATCATCAAGAATTTCTTCGTTATTATTTTCTGAAACTTGAGCAACTATATTTCCTGTGTTACTATCTGAATTTGGCTTAATTATAATTGCTGCTGTAATAACTCCTACAATTACTACCAAGCAACATACTATGGCAATTATAGCTTTGTTCATATAATCCCTCCATTTAAACAATTTTGCATTATATTTTTTATTATTATTGGCAAAATTAACTATTTTTATACTTGTTAATATCAATTATTTTTCCATTTTTGTTTACTTCAATAGTTATTTCACCACACTCATCAGTTCTATATATTTTTGTTCCGAAGCTCTGCAATCTACTTATAACTTCATCGCTTGGATGCCCATACATATTATTTTCTCCCACACCAATAAGTGCTATTTGAGGTTTTACAGCATCTATAAATTCTCTTATACTAGAAGTATTAGAGCCATGATGGGCCACCTTTAAAACAGTAGATTTTAATTTTTGTTTATCTACTTTGCTCAAAATTTTCTTTTCTGCTATTTCTTCTATATCTCCAGTAAATAACATTGAAAATTCATTATAAGCCATTTTGATAACAAGAGAATTATTATTCAATACATTTTCCGAAATCAACTCTTTTTCAGGCCAAATAATATCAAAATATACGTCCTTTTCTATTTTTATTCTTTCACCTTTTTCAGCAATTTTTACTTTTATCTTTTTTTGATTTACCAATTTTACAAATTCTTTATAATTTTCTGAATTTTCTCCCTGCTTGCATATAATAATATTTTTTATTTTAATCTCTTTCATAAGTGACAATATTCCATCTACATGATCATTATCAAAGTGACTTATAAACACATAATCAAGATGATTATAGCCCCTATCCAATATGTATGGTAATACAGTATTTTTGCCAACGTCAAAAGTACTAAACTCACTTCCTCCACCGGTCTACAAGAACAGTTTTATTACGTGGTGTAACTATAAAAGTGCAATCTCCTTGATCAACATCTACAAAGTGTATTTTTAATCTATTTGGAATAATTTTAAAAGTAAAAATCACTGCAATCAGAATAATTACTGTTAATAATCGCATTTTTGTAAAATATTTGTATTTATATAGAGCAATCATATTTCTTATTCTTCGTTTAGTATTTGTATCTTTTTTTAAGCTATACACTTCATATAAAAATTTAATTATTATTGGAATAAGTAAATATATTAAAACATGACTAATCTTAGGAGTTGGCACATATATTTTTGCAAGTGGCAAATTGCTCATTTTTGAAACTAAAATTAAATATTCTATTCCCCACTTTACTGGTATTGCTATTAAACTGGCTAGATGAATAGAAATAAATGAAATTAATATTGTAGTAAATCCTAATATTATAAGTGGCTCTGAAACAAGCCCTGCAAAGAAATTTGAAATTAAAAAATAAACACTAAATGTATTAAAATGATATATAATTAATGGCATTATAAATATTTGTGCCGCTATTGTAATTGAAACTATGTTTTTTATTCCACTTATTATTTTAGATTCTTTTAGCTTCTTTTTTTTGCTTGGCAAATGAATTTTATCTAAAAAAATTATTATTCCTAATGCTCCAAAGTATGATAGTTGTAGTCCTGCATTTGAAATTAAATATGGATTATATATAAGAATTAATAATAGAGAAAGTGCCATAGATGTCCACGTGTCATTTTTTCGATATAATAATTTTGCAGTTATTAGTACAATGCCACAAATTATTGCTCTTAAAATAGATGGAGAATTTCCTGTAATTAGCATATAAAAAATTAAAATTAGGATTATAATATATTTTGATTTTTTTCTTCCCAAGAATTTATTTAAAAATATTGTAGCACCTGTAATTATATAAGTAATATGTGTTCCAGAAATAGCTAAAATATGTGAAATGCTTACTATTTGAAAATCTTCTTTTATCTTATCACTTAAGTTTGATGTGTCTCCAAGTATTAGCCCATTTATCATTTCAGCCTCATCAGATTTAAAAATTTTGTAAACATTTTCTTTTGCTTTATTTTTTATCGTGTTTGCTATCATAAATATTTTGTTTGCCTTTTCGTGTGCTAAAACATTTATATTCTTAACTTTCAATGTCCCATAAATATTTTGAGACTTTAAATAGTTTTGATAACTGTAGCCACCATAATTTTCTTGTGGCTCTGGCTTCACATATTCGGCATTTACTTCTACATAATCACCATATTCTAAGTTTTCATTTTCATCTACTTGAAGATAGAATTTTAAATTTTCAACTTTTATAATATATCGATTATAATAATCTTTTTTTATTTTTTCACTTACAATAATTCCTTGAGCCTTCACATTGCCTTCCATTTCATAAACATCATCATATTCTTTTTCTTTAATTTGAATTATCAAATATGAAATAAATAAAAAAATCATAAAAAGAAATAAAGTTGATTTTGTAATTAAAATTTTGAAATATCTTATATACCTTCGTGGAGAATAAATGTTAAGTTTTTTTACTTTTCTTGGTGTCATTAAAAAATATATAGCAATTACAGCAATAATAAAATATAAAAGGGCCATATTTGTTTTTAAATATAGCCCTAATATTATACCTATTATATAACCTATTGCTGCAACTACAAGTGGTCTTTTGATTTTTTTCAATTTTATCACATTCCTTGTCTTGTGCATAAATTTAAGTTATATTACTCTTCGCGCTCCTACATAATTGTTATTATAATAGCCAGAATTTATTGTGTCTGTAGTAACCCCTCTTGATGGGTTAGCTGCATGCACTATTTTACCTCCGCCAATATATATGGCAACATGACTAATACCTGATTTTCCAAACATTATTAAATCCCCTGGTTGTAAATTACTTCTGCTAACAGCAACACCATTACTATATTGTCCAGCAGCTGTTCTATTTAAACTTACACCAAATTGTTTATATACATAAGATGTAAAACCAGAGCAATCAAATCCACTTGGACTTGAACCTCCATATACATATTTACAACCTATATATTTTTTGGCTGTTGCTACAACCGATGCTCCTTTTCCAGAGCTTGAGGTTGTAGGCGCTGCTTCTGTAGTATTTGTTGTGTTACTTTTTGATGATGTCGTACTAGTTGAATTTGGCTTTCTTACAGATGTTTCACTTCTTGATGTTGTTTGTACTTTAGTTTCTGTATCAGATAAAAGTTCTGATAATATATAAGCATCAGCATCATTTACCTTTATTCTGCTCCAACCATCTTTTTCTTCTAGTACATCAACTTTAGTATTTAGCGTCATTTTAGTAACTACTTCAGATGTAGTATTAGCTTCTTTTCTTACATTTGCAGTTGCTACATTTACATACATGCTTTTTAATACTGTATCTGTTTTTTGTGCTTCTGCTTGTGCATTTTGCTCAGCTTGTTGAGCCTCTGCTTCTTGTTCAGCTTTTAGCATTTCTTCACTTTTTAATTTTTCTTTTCTTATCCATCCTTTAGTAGTTCCAGTTTCAACGCACACCCAACCATTGATAATTTCTGTTGCATTTACTTCTTCATCTTTTTTTACTTCTATAATGTCTGTTGCATTAATCGCAGGTACTATTTTTAGTTTTGTATCTTCTGCTATTATTTGTTTGCCCAATTTAACTTCTGTACTTTCTGAAGTTGTTTGTTCTTCTGTATTAGCGCTTTGGTTTTTCTCTTCATCATTAGTAGCCTCATTAAAGTTAGCTGTTGCTTCGTTTCCCTCAGTTGCATTTGCAGCTAAACTTTGATTTATAAAAAACACTGCTGTAAATAATAATATTGCCACAACCAATATGTTTTTTATATTAGTTTTTGTCTTCATTTTCAAATTACTCCTTATACTAATAATATATTTTACATCTTTTGATTGGGTGCTCATAGTATATAACGTATTTTTTATTTTGTCAAGTTTTTTAAAAATGCTTGACAAATGAAGGATTTCATAATATAATATTAATTGCTTTTAATATAAATTAATTTAAAGCTCTCCCCGGTTGCTTTAAAATTAATTTGTAAATTATATAGAAAATTAGAAAAAATAGGAGGGTAATTTTACCATGAATAATACTACATATAGTGCAAAAAAAGGTGAAATTGAAAGAAAATGGTATATAATTGATGCAGCAAACAAGCCACTTGGTAGAGTTGCAACAGAAGCTGCCAAATTATTAAGAGGAAAACATAAACCAGTATATACACCAAACATTGATACAGGTGATCATGTTATAATTTTAAATTGTAAAGATGTTATCTTAACAGGAAACAAATTAAATCAAAAAATATATAGACATCATTCAGGCTATATTGGAGGAATGAAAGAAATTCCTGCAAAAGATATGCTTGAAAAAAATCCAGAAAAAGCTATGACTTTAGCTATAAAGGGAATGTTACCACATAACTCTTTAGGAAGACAAATGTTAACAAAACTTAGAGTTTATGCTGGTTCAGAGCATGAAAATCAAGCACAAAAACCAGAAGTATGGGAGGTAAAATAAAATGGCTAAAAAAGAAAACATATTTTACTATGGTACAGGTAGAAGAAAAAGTTCTGTAGCTAGAGTTAGATTAGTTGAAGGAACTGGAAAGATTACTATTAATGGCAAAGATATTGATGAATTCTTTGGTCCAGAAACTTTAAAAGTTATAGTTAGACAACCTTTAACAGTTACAAATACAGCTTCAAAATATGATGTTATTTCAACTGTAAAAGGTGGTGGCTTTACAGGCCAAGCTGGAGCTATTCGTCATGGTATTGCTAGAGCTTTAAATGAAGCAAATTCAGAATACAGACCTGCACTTAAATCAAATGGATTCTTAACAAGAGATCCACGTATGAAAGAAAGAAAGAAATACGGTCTTAAAAAAGCAAGAAAAGCTCCACAATTCTCAAAGAGATAAAATGCTTTTTATGCGAAATATTACAAACCTCGGAAGTTTTGAAACTACCGAGGTTTTTTGTTAGTGTTTGACATTTTATATGTTAAGCTCTCAACAAATCCAAGTGCTTTTCTCTTTCTGACCACGGAATTGTATTTACATCATAATTTTTAAATCCTTCTATTACAGTTGCATCAATCTTATTTTCATCATTTAAAAATACTATTAATTGACTATTATTATCTCTAGTTTCTTTTGTATCATTCCACATAAAAATCGTATTTTGAAAATTTTGTTTATTAGGATTATTTATAACTTTACATAGTCTTTCAGGTTTTTCTTTTGTTCTTTGTAAAAGATATTCATAAGAATATATGAAACCTGATTTTCCTACAAAACTTACATCTTTACTATAAAAAATATCTCTACTATCAAGAAATTCTGTTACATCTTCTAAAAATATTGAAGCTACCTTATTTTGTGAAAGCATAAACATGTCATCAATATTCAACATAGCTTGCATTAGAAATAGAATTTTTTGTGGAAAATCTTCTATTCCAGACTTAGTCACTAATGCATCTTCTTCTAATTTTACATTATATTTATTTAAAAAGCTTTCTAATACTTGCTTTCTTTTACTGCTATTTATATCAACACCTGACATTTGCAAATTGTTAATAATATATGCATCATCTGTTAAAATAATTTCATCATCTGCTTCTAGTTTTGCATAAACTTGCAAATAATCATTATATCTATCTAAAAAGGGACTTGTTATTTCTAAATATTCTCCAATTTTATTAACCGATATTTCTTGTTCTAGCCACTTTATATATTTTTCTTTTACTTCAATTGGATCTAATAAATTTTTCATTTATATTTCCTCCTATAACTCCATTTGATACAATATACCACAATTATCTTGTATTATATTAAACTTTTTAAAAAATTCTAAACAATATTTATATAAATCTGCATCATCAATATTAAATGGAATTGCATCTCTCATTTCTGTCATTTCATTATATATATGCAAATGATTCCCTGTAATTTTTGTTCCATCTGAATTTATGTGAAAAGAATTAGTAATATCTAATCTCAATAAAGGTATATTATTAAAATACGTTCTACCTTGATATGTACATTTTCTTTTATCTATTTTACCTCTCTTTATACTTACTATAAATTTTGTACCTTCTCTTTTAGCAAATACATCAAATTCTAATTTAGCTCCTATTCTAGGAAATTCTAATGTTGCCTCTGAAACCCTCTCTTTCATCATATCTATTAATTTCATAGCTTCCTCTGTTGTCATTTTAAAATTTGAATTATTGTTATTCAATTTTTCTTCGTCCATATAAAAACTCCCATCTACTATTTTATAATTTAATAACAAATAATACTATTTTATATTATATTATATAATATAATTCATATTTTTTTATTACAAATATATTTATTTTTTTTTACAATTGTATTACTTATTATAAGATAAACGATAATATATGTTCAACTGCTTATATTATAGAACATTTGTTTTTGTTTGTCAACATTTTTTTATTATATTAAAATATGGTTATACTTTACAATAAAAATTGCTACAAAATGCTAAAAATCTCTATTTAAGTCTAGTTCATAATAAACTTATAATATACAAAAAGTCCTCTAAATATTGGTATTTCAACCTTTGGAATTTACAAAGAGATAAAATGCTTTTTATGCGAAATATTACAAACCTCGGAAGTTTTGAAACTACCGAGGTTTTTTGTTAGTGTTTGACATTTTATATATTAAGCTCTCAACAAATCCAAGTGTTTTTCTCTTTCTGACCATGGAATTGTATTTACATCATATTCTATAAATATTGAAGCTACTTTATTTTGAGAAAGCATAAACATATCATCAACATTTAACATAGCTTGCATTAGAAATAAAATTTTTTGTGGGAAATCTTCAATTCCCGACTTAGTAACCTTTCTAGGTCAATTATAATTTCATTATTATCTATCGTTGTTAATACTACTTTTAATTTATCCGTCATATTAAATTTTGTTAATCCAAAAGTTTCCCATTTTACAAGTTTTCCATCAGTATTGAAGCTATACCCACCATCTGATGAACTGCTTTGTAAAGGATAGAATTTCTCTCCATTTTCATTAATTACATAAGAACTCTCTTGTTTTATAAGTTGACTTGATAAGACATCTTTCTTACGTAATTCTTCAGATTTGTTATGCCACGTATTATAATCTCCCCAATACATAGTCATTTCAAAATTCATTCCGGTTTCATAAACCTCGGCCTTAATTGAATTTTTATATACATTTTCATTATTGCAATTCGTTACCTTGTATAATATTGACTCTCTATTTAAAAATTTATCAGGTACTTTTATTTCAGTATTCCAATTTCCTGAAATAGTATAATTTTTATTGTTACCAGTCATTTCTATTGTATTGAAAGATACATATATTTCTTTACTTAAAGGAAATTTTCCATCACTAGCAGACAAATTAATTAAAAAATTTATGGAATTAGTATCTGCATTACGTATAAAAATTGATGAAGATGTATTAGTTGTGATGTTTTTTATATTATCATAACTACTATCTATTCCTTTCTGATTACAGAAATCAATAGATTTTTGACTGCTAGAACTATATAAAATTTTATTTTCATCATCTGTAATAATCATATCTGGAATATTTATACTATCAATTCCTGTTACATCTATTTCTTTATCCAATCTTGCTAACATGTTTAAGTCCAAAGTATAATCGTCCATTATCATTTCCGTAATTTTCATTTTGGTATCTTCTGATGCTGTATAAACAGTTGGAGCTTCATATACATATCCGTTTTCAACAGCAGTATTTACTGCATCATTATCATTAAATATATTTTTAATAAAGCTTACAATATCTGTAGTATTAGCCAAAACAACTCCTGCTGAGACTGTAATTAGGGAAACTGCTGCAACAGCGACTTTCTTTAAATTATGGAAATTGAATATTTTTTTTCTCTCTTTTTGTAAATTAACATTGTTAATTCCATTAGTAATTTTTTCCGGTATTTCTTGATTGTTTTTAAAATAATCAAATAATTTTTCATCAAATTTATCATTTTGAACCACTAAAACTTACCTCCTTATAATATTTTTTTAATTTGTTTTTTGCCCTAGTCAATCTACTTTTTACTGTATTAATATTGGTTTTCAGTATTTTTGAGATTTGCCTGCATGAAAATTGACTATTATAATATAAAGTAATCACAATTTTTTCATCATAATTTAATTTTTCAATTAATGAATCAAAACTAAGCTTATCTTGAACCTCTTGTATAGAATTATCGAACGTATTGAAATCAACATCAGTTATCACTTTATTGTATAATTCACTATTCTTTTTATTTGAGTTGTAAATCTTATTGCATTCATTAATTAATACATGAATCATCCAAGATTTAAAATACTCAGTATTTCTTATCTTTTTTGCCTTTTCATATATAATAATCATTGTGTTTTGTATTGCATCCTTTATGTCATCGTCATTACTCAATCTCGTTCTGGCTACTCTATATAAATCATTTTCGATTGATAAAGTTAATTGTTTAAAAGCAAGCTCATCACCTGACTGAACTTTTTTTATCAAACTATTCAAAATTATCCTCCTTTCTATTTTTCTTTCACTTAATAGATAAAAGTTTAATATTATAAGGGTGCAAATTTTTAAAAATTTTAACAATATAAAAAAATATCAACAGATACTTGCCGATTGATTATAAAAATACACACTCCGTTGCTGAATAGAGTGTGTATTTAAAACCTTTTTTATGCTTTGTTAGTTTTTTAATGCTGTTATTGGAATTACATATATTCCATCTGGCCTTCTAATTACTGCTTCATTTAAACCACTGATTATGCATAAAAATTTTGGTTTCTTTTCTACTATTTCGTTAAATTTTAACAGATTTGTTGCCGCTTCTTCTATTTTATCTGTACCTAGTTTTATTTCTATCGCTCCATAATCTCCATTAGGCATTTCTACTATTGAGTCTATTTCTAATCCAGTTGTATTATCTCTAAAGTGATATAAATGACCATTATAGCTTTCAATATATATACGTAAGTCTCTCTCGCAAAGTGCCTCAAATAGAAATCCTAAAAAGTTTATATCATTTAAAAGACTTTCAGATGTTAAGCCTAAAACGCCACATACTAATGATGGATCTACAAAATGTCTCTTTGCAGACTTACCAACTCTGCTGCTTGAACGCAAGTTCACACTAAAAGCTATTTGATTTTCTATTAAATATAATTTTTCTAATACATCTATATATTCTAATACTGTATTTTTGCTAGCTAAATCCTGGCTTTCATTTACGTCATGTATTATGGTATTATTATTTACAATAGTGGTTTCATTTCTAGCTAATGAACGCAATATCATTCGCATTTTATTAATATCCCTTGTAACTCCATCTATGTTAGAAATATCAAAGTTTAAGACATCATTTATATAGCTTTGTGTTAATTCTAAACTATCTTCTTCGCTCATGCCAACGCTTTGTGGCCAACCGCCTCTTATAATTAATTGTATTAACTTTTTTAAGTCAACTTTTCCTGTTAATTTGTCTTCTACATTATTTTTGAATAAATCTTGTAAAGATACTTCTCCGGCTAGAATCTCCAGATTCATATAAAGACATCGTATACATTTTCATTCTACAAATTCTACCTGCACCCGAATGATGTATATCTTTTGTTACTGGCGTTGCTGAGCCTGTTAGTATGTATTTTCCTCTTATGTTATCTTCATCACATTTAAAACGAATTCCGTCCCAAATAGCTGGTACTTCTTGCCATTCGTCAATAAGTTCTGGATATTCTTTGTTTAATATTAAGTCGACATTCATTTGTGCTAATTTTTTTTCATTAAAGTTATTGCTAACATTATTAAGATAAATTACTGAATTAGCATGGTTTAGCGCTGTCCATGTTTTGCCACACCATTTTGGTCCTTCTATGCTTATTGCACCAAATATTCTTAAATTTTTAGTGATTTTTTCGTCTATTATTCTAGGTTTATAATCATCCTTTGTAAGTGGCATATTATCCCTCCTAATTTTCATTTATTAAAATTATATCATTTTATTGGTACTTTTTCAAGACTTTTATTGGTATTTTTTCAATGATTTTATTGGTACTTTTTCAAGAAGAAGTCCTAAAATTTTACGGTTTGTAGTTTATATAAATAAATAGTAAAATATTATGATATATAATTTTGATGTACCGCGTAGCGACCAAACGAGCGAAAGCGAGTGCGATTGGAGCAACCTCTCCTTATCGCCTTAGTTTTTGAGGTTGCGACAACAAGGTACAAGAAATTATATATCATAATATTTTACAAGAGATTGAAATCAGTAAACTACAAATTGTAAAATTTTAGAACTTCCTTATTTTTTATTCAATTCCTGTTGCAATTACTGTTACTCTTACTTTACTTCCTAAATTTTTGTCTATTACAGTTCCAAACATGATGTTTGCGTCTCCATCTATTTTGTCATTTATAAGTTGAACTGCACTACTAATTTCTGCCAAACTCAAGTTTTCTCCGCCAGTAACATTAAATATAACGCCTTTGGCTTTATCTATTTGTGTTTCTGTTAATGGGTTTTCTATCGCTTGCCTTACAGCATCTTCAATAGTCTCTCCTGCATTTGCCTCACCTATTCCCATATAGGCTCTTCCTTTATAATTAAAAATAGTTTTTATATCTGCAAAGTCTATATTTATCTCTCCAACTGTAGTTACTAAATCTGTAATGCTTTTTACTCCTTGCTTTAGAACATCATCAACCAACGCAAATGCTTGATTTACTGTTACTCTATCTCCAACAACTTTTAGTAGTTTATCATTTAAAATTACTATTAGGGCATTTACATTTTCTTTTAGGTTCTTTATCCCCAGTTCTGCTCTTGCAGTTCTTTTTTTGCCTTCAAAGCCGAATGGCTTTGTAACAATTCCTACAGTTAAAATACCCATTTCTTTGGCAATCCTAGCTACAACAGGTGCTGCTCCTGTGCCTGTTCCGCCTCCCATTCCTGCAGTAACAAATAGCATGTCAGTGTCTTGCAATAGTGCCTTAATATCTTCTTTGTTTTCTAAAGCTGCCTTTTCTCCTATGTTTTCATCAGCACCTGCTCCTAAACCTTTTGTTGTTTCTTTTCCTATCTGTAAAGCTCTTTTAGTTGGAACTCTTTTTAAAATGCTCATTTCTGTATTTATTAGATATGGCTGTATATTTTCTACTTTATCTATTATCATTCGTGAAACCGCATTTGTGCCGCCTCCGCCTACACCAAACACCTTAATTTTTACCATAGAATCATTATTGTTATTACTAATTTCCATATTTATCGCATTCCTTTCTTCCCTACATTATTTTACAAGGTTTTTACGATTTTTTCAAGTAGTATTTGATGTTTTTAGTTTATAACTTCCATTGCATCGTTTTCAGGAGTTAAGCCTTCTAAATTATAGTATGTTTCTGGTATTTTTCCAACTATTATATTTTCTGCCAACAACACCTGATTTGTAATTTCATTTTCTATGTCTTCAAAAGGTGTTAAGATATTTACCCTACATGTTAGTTGTAAATATACTCTATGGAGTGTTTGATTTATTCCTTGAGCTTCAAATTCACTTTTAAGCTCTGTATCTATATTTCCTACTGATGATATTCTTATTGGAACACCTGGACCCCTTCCTGATAAAATTTTTATTCCAGTAAAGCTTCCAAGCGCTATCTGTATATTTTCTCTTCCCTTGTTATCAAGTTCTTTTTGAATATTTGTAGCTATTTCCGAGGTTATTTCATTTATTGAAACCATATTTGATTTTATCATTGTTACGTTTCCATCAGCATCTTTTTCTATTGTAAATAGTTCATCATAAGAATGTGACTTCATTACATTCATCGTTTCTGTATTCGAAATGATTGTCGCCATTGACTTTGATTTATTTATACAAAGTGTTTCAAAGATAGGTGTAACAGTATCTATTATATATTTTGCAGTAGCAATAGCTATTAATAAAATGACTATAAGTTTTAACGATTTTTTTACGTTTTTGGAATTTGGATTATTTTTTAATCTAATTTTAGAAAAATTGGGCAATTTTATTCGTGGCCTTGAATATATCTTATCCATTTGCCATGACTGGAGCTCTATTGCTCGTTCCTATTTTTACATATTTGGGTATAAACAATTTTTGGGCAGGCATAATTTTGTTTGCATCCTCTATGCCATTTAATCTTACTATATCTTCAACTGTAGTACCAAATTTTTTTGCTATTTTCCACAATGTATCCCCTTTTTTTACAATATACATTATTATGCTATAATCTTCGTTTTCCCTTTCCCCTGTGTCTTGTATTTCATTAATTATATTCAAGTTAGCACTTTCATAAAGACTTGCATTCATTAGTAAATCTATATTGCTTGTTACCACCCCGCCATCTTGTATTATGAAGTCCTGGTTCGCTATTTCTATATCTAAATCTGCATTTGTTCTTTCTGCATTATTTATATTTTCAAGAGTATATTCAAATGGTATCTTTTCTATTCTGGTATTCACACCTGCACTCGCATTTTCCATTATAAATGTCATCTCTACATTCCCTTCATAAGAAATTCTACCATTTTGTTTACTTTCCTTTTCAATTATTGGAATTGCATCTACATCTAGTAATCTATCATTTTCGTTCTGTTCTAGTATAATTTTTTCTCTTATTTGCTTCATTTCCTTACTATTTCTTTTATTAGTCATTGTTGTTATTTTTCTTTTGTCGAATTCCAAAATTCTGCTTGGGCTATATAAATCTTGAATTAAATTTATTTGTTTTTCTTCATAAACAGATGCTTTTATTCCAACTTCTATTTCTACATAAACAGAATGTTCTTCTGCCGAATTCAACTTCATTACGATGTTTTGAATTTCATAATTTACATCAGTTATATTTTCATCTGTTACATTTGGCATATCTATAAATCCCACAATTGGAATTTTTGTATTTATCATTCCAATTCTGCTGTCTTCTGTTAAATACATTATTTTAATTTGAGCTTCTGCCTTCGCCAATATTTTATTATAGCTAACTTTTATGTCTTTATCACTTATGCAAACATTACTTTTCAAAATCTCTGCAGCATTATCTTCAGGTTTTATTGAAAGCGTATCTTTTGCATACACTCTAGTTTCGCCCATTCCTACTAATGAATTTACATTAAAGTCTTCTTTTAGAATTTTGATATCATCAATATTTGGGATATCTTCTATTATTTCCACTTCATCATTTGAGTATATTTTTATTTCTACCTCAAGATTAGCCTTTAAAGCTATTTTTCTACCATTTACTATTTTACATTCTATAGACTTTAGTTTTGTTTCTGTCATTTCTGACATTCCTTCTTTACAGCCAGACACATTTATTGTTTCTGAGAAATCAATTGATGTATTGAGTCCTCTTACTTTATCTTTTTCGTCATCAGCCAAATACATTATGTATGTGTTTATAGTTCCATCTAATCGAACTTTATCATCTAATATTTCCTTTTTGTATAAACATACTGTTCCACTTGTACAAATTGTGTTTAAAATATCTGGTTTAGAATCAGGTACTATCATATCTCCCTCTACTTGTAGCAACTCTCGTTTAGTAGCGATTAATTTATTTATGCATAGTTTTTCCTTAAGTGTATCTATAACCATTTAATTTCCCTCCTTTTTTATTTCTTATAATAGAATATATTATACAAATGGCTTTTTTATGCAAAAAAAATGCTATATAATCAATTATAAAATTAATTATATAGCACTAAACACTTATCAAAAATATATTAAAGTGTTGTCTTTCTTTTCTTAGTTACTACTTGCGCTGGTACAAGTGGACTATATGTGTTTCCATCAAAAACATCAACTTCCACTGTTCTAGTTAAAACGTCAGTATAACTATAAGTAGCATTTCTATTATTATCTTCATACCTTACTACAAAAATATTAGGATATGCCTTTTCAATTGTAGCTTCCTTTTCAAAAGATTTGCTTCTTCCCAAAGAGCCTTTTACTATTATTTTTTGTCCCACTTTCTCCAAGATATCAGTTTTCAGATTTGCTATATCAGATCTACAAATCATACAATCACCTTCCTCTTAAGATGTCTAAATTATATCATTTGAAACGCAAAATGTCAAAAAATGGAGAACCGGCTCGAATCGCTGTATCTCAGTCATATCAGCCGTTTCATGGTTTTTTGCTGTGTATTTTACATTTATATTACATTTGTGTTACAAAGCCTCCTCATAGTACCCTCATCGTTCCATTAGCACCTATTCCACCTACGCCTTTCTTACCATCACGTAGCTCAAAATAAATGTCATCTATAGTTATATATTTATATTTTTCTGTAAATGCAACCTTTTCTGCCACAACTAATGGGTCCAAAAAATCAATCAAAATTCTCGCTGGTGAAGACGCAAAATTTGCTCCTGCCGAAATAAGGCCCTCAAAATAACTCTGGCAAGCCCCTGCAAAAATCATCAAATTCTTATGATTTTCCTCATCATACCTCCTTGCTTCTTTCACAGTATCTATAAAATATTTTGAATTTCTATAATTATACACATCATAAAAACCCATCTCCTTTTTAATCATTCCGTCATGTCCTGTAATAACCAAAATATCTGGATTATATGTTTTTAGCAAATTATAAACCACTTTAGGTTGTTTATACTCTGGAATATTAATTACCATAGCATTCAAACCTAATTTTTTATAATACTGATGCGACTTCTGACTATACCTCTTGTCTCCATCTAAGTGCAAAATTCTTCCAGTCACCACCTTATCATTGCCTCTCTTAGCCTCTTGTAAACTCTCAGAATGATAACGTTCCCTGGCATCTTTAATCTTCTCTTCCATCTTTTCATTCAAAAGCCTCAAATTTTTCTTCACTGTTTGACGTTTTATCTTCTCCAAATCCTCAACATCACTATCAGCCTCAATTCGATCAATCAGCCCTTTTAAAATTGCAATATCACCATTTTTTGTTTTTACAATTCCCTTAACAATAAAAATAATATCCTTATTATGTGACCTTCTAGCAACAACATCTCCTTTTCTTATTCTATTCATAACTCCATCCTTCCTTTTTACCTCTAATGTAGTTAATTAGTAATTAATATTAGTACTTAAGCTGCCCTAATGTATTTTATGTAGAATCTTGTAAAAAGGTGTCATCTTGAACTTTGGGGACGTTCTTTAAAGTTCAATTTAAAAAAATGCTATAAATGCCTAAAATAAAGGAAAAGCAAAAATGAACTTTAAGGAACGTCCCTAAAGTTCAAGATGTTTTTTACTATATTTCATTTTTGTTGCCATTCCTCCTCTTATGTGTCTCTCCGCTTTGTTCTCATCTAGTATTACTCTAACTTGTCTTGCTAATGCCGGATTTATTTTTTCTAGCCTTTCAGAAACATCTTTATGTACCGTACTTTTACTAACGCCAAATTTTTTTGCTGCTCCCCTTACTGTATCTTTTGAATCTATTATATAATGTGCGAGCGCTATAGCTCGTTCTTCTATTGATACATTTATCATTGCTCTAACTCCTTTATGAGAATACTTTTGTTTAATTGTATTCTTCAATAAGTAATGTTAGAACTTTAAAAGTGAACTTTAAGGAACGTCCCCAAAGTTCACTTCACGTTTATTATTATATATTTTGTCAAGCACTTCATCTGGATATGTTTTATCTAAGAATTCGTCTACCGAATTTTGTGGCGGTATATTTTTATGTCTGTTTTCTTGCCTGCTTGCTGCCATACAAGAAATTGTGATATCAAAAATCATAAATATCATAAAAAAATATGTAAATATTCTTATGCTCTTTTTATATATTAATGGCTCTAACCTTTGAAGCCATGGATAAACTATTTTCAAAAAAATTATAGCTATTATTCCCCAATATACACAATATAATAGGCAAATTCTCCCATTTAAGTTAAGGAAAAATTTGCTATAGTCCCATGAAATCGTTCCAAAGAATATTTCTTGGAAAAATGAAAAGAGGTACTCCAAAACGCCCCCCATAACTGTTCCATAAATAAAAACTTCCTTAGGAGTTTTTACTTTTGAGACTAAAATGTAATATGCAATTGCTCCCACTCCATATACTTGTATAAAAGGCCCATATATTAAACCTTGCCTTATTTGCAAAGTTCTACTATACACCAAAGTGTATAACATTTCTGCAAAGAAGCCAAAAACACTGCCTATTATGAATATCCAAAAGATTTTTATTATAAAATTAATTATCGTTCTTTTTTGTACCTTTTTTCTTTCCATAAATTCCTCGCTTAAATAGACTAAAGTCGCCACCGAAAGCACCATTTTTGCCACTAGGGACGTACCTTTTTGGCAATTTTTTGCCATTTTGCTACGTCCCTCCTGGCAAATTTTTTGACACACTTTTCGTTTTGAACTTTAAGGAACGTCCCCAAAGTTCATTTTTATACTTTGATTAATTCATATTCTGCGTTGCCTAAGCCTATTTTTACAGCGTGCTCTATTTGGCTTTGCCAGTTTGTATCTGGATGGTTCGTATGGAAGTTGTCTTGTTCATGTATGTCTTTTTTGATGTTTTCACCCAATGCACTGTTTTCGATTGGAGTTTGTGCATTTACTAGGTCTGCACAAGCTTTGTCTAGTGCTACTGGGTCAAATGATGCAAGCATACCAATGTCTGGTACGATTGGGACATCATTTTCTGCATGGCAATCGCAATTAGGTGATACGTCACATATTAGACTAATATGAAATTGTGGTTTATCTTTTACGACTGCTAAAGTGTATTCTGCCATTTTTTTGTTTAAGATATCTCCATTTTCATCATTTGGTGCTGTTATTGCATCAAAATTGCACACTCCAATGCATCTTCCACAGCCAACACATTTGTTGTGGTCTATTATACATTTGCCGTCTTCTCCATAAGAGATGGCTCCATGCGCACATATTTTTATGCATTGTCTACATTTTCTACACTTTTCTTTTATTACTTCTGGCTTTCCTTGGTTATGCATCTCCATTTTTCCTGCTCTTGAACCACATCCCATTCCAATATTTTTTATTGCACCTCCTAGTCCAGTCATTTCATGGCATTTGAAATGTGTTAGTGATATTATTACGTCTGCATCCATTATTGCTCTACCGATTTTTGCAGTTTTTACATATTCTTGATTTATTTCTACTTCTTGCTCATCTGTTCCTTTTAAGCCATCTGCTATTATTACATGACATCCTGTTGAAAATGGTGAAAATCCATTCAAATACGCTGTATCTAAGTGATCTAGGGCATTTTTCCTACCACCAACATATAATGTGTTACAATCAGTTAGGAAAGGCTTTCCTCCTAATTTTTTTACTTCATCAACTACAACTTTTGCATAATTAGGTCTTAAGTATGCCAAGTTGCCATATTCTCCGAAATGTATTTTAATCGCTACAAATTTTTGATCGAAATCTATCGTTTCTATCCCTGCTTTTTTTATTAAATTTTCTAGTTTTTGCAATAGATTATATCCATTCTTTGTTCTAAAATCTGTAAAATATACTTTTGATTTTTCCATTTTTTTCACATTCCTTTCTCTTTAATACTTTTTCCGCTTCATGGGCAGTTAATTTTTATTTTTCTTATAAAATATTATCATAAATAAGTATAGCATAATTAATTAAAATATGCTATACTTTAATTTAAGTAATTTTTAAAAGGAGAAGTTTATGATTAGGCTAAATAATATTAAAATAAAGGAAAATCTTTCGAACGAAGAAGTTTTGAAATTTGCAATTAAAAAATTTCATATAAATCCTATAGATGTTCTTGAATGGCATATTTCTAGGAAATCTATTGATGCTAGGAAAAAAGATGACATCTGCTTTAATTATTCAATTGATTTAAAAGTACAAAATGAACATAAATATAAACAATTTGCTAAGGTTGTACAATTTGAAATGCCAAAAATTAATATAAAAAATAATTTTTCTTCCAATCCTGTTATTGTTGGAGCTGGTCCAGGTGGTTTATTTGCTGCTATTACACTCGTGCAAAGTGGCATTAAACCAATAATTGTAGAACAAGGTGACACTGTTGAAAATAGATTAAAAGATGTTGAAGCTTTTCAAAAATCTGGTAAGCTTAATCGCTTTTCTAATGTACAATTTGGAGAGGGCGGAGCTGGAACTTTTTCTGATGGTAAATTAACTACTGGTATACATAGCCCATATTGTCAAAAAGTTCTACAGGATTTTGCTTATTTTGGCGCTCCTGAAGAAATTTTATATCTTGCTAAACCACATATAGGTACTGATAATTTAATAGAAATTTTAAAAAATATGCGAAAATACATCATTTCCAATGGCGGTCAATTTTTATTTAACACAAAAGTTACAGATTTCGTAATTGAAAATAATCACATTAAGTCTATAAAAATAGAAAATGTAATTACTAATAAAATTTCAGAATTAAAAACCAATCACCTAATTTTAGCCATTGGTCATAGCTCACGTGACACTTTTAAAAAGCTTTACGAATGTGGCTTTGCCATCGAAAAGAAAAATTTTTCTGTAGGTGTACGTATAGAACATCTACAACAGTGGATTAATGAAGCCCAGTATGGTACAAATCCTACTTTAAAGTTACCGCCAGCAGAATACAAACTAGCATATCATTCTAAAAGCGGACGTTCTTGTTATACTTTTTGTATGTGCCCTGGTGGATATGTAATAGCTTCGTCTAGCGAAGCCGGTACTATTGTAACAAATGGAATGAGTAAATTTGCCAGAGATGGCTTAAATGCAAATTCCGCAGTACTTGTAAATATTGTTCCAGAAGATTTTTCATCTGATTCTCCTTTAGCTGGCATGTATTTTCAACAAGACTTAGAAGAAAAGGCATTTGCTCTTGGTGGCTCTAATTATTACGCACCAATTCAGCGCCTAGGAGATTTTATGAAAAATGTTACATCAGAAAAAGTTGGCATCGTTAAACCAACTTATGCTCCAGGTGTAACTTTAGCCAATCTGAATGAAATTCTCCCACAGTTTATCTCTGAAACGCTAAAAGAAGGCATTTCATATTTTGGCAAAAAGGTGAAGAACTTTTCTAATCCAGATAGTATTTTAACAGGCTTGGAAACTAGAAGTTCTTCACCAATAAGAATTGTGCGTAATGAAAAGTTAGTATCAAACATTTGCGGTGTATACCCTTGTGGAGAGGGAGCCGGCTACGCTGGTGGAATTATGTCTGCAGCTGTAGATGGCATAAAATGTGCAATAGCTCTCTTAGAAGATTAAGATTTTTGCAAAATTTCTTCTAATGAATTTAATAAATAATCTACATCTTCTTTAGTATTATCTTCTCCAAAAGTAATTCGTAAAGAACCTCTTGCCAATTCATCTGATAGTCCTATCGCCTTCAAAACATGCGATGGGGCTGCAGAGCCTGTGGTACATGCAGAGCCTGCAGAAGCACATATTCCTCTTTGGTCTAATTTTAAAAGCAAATTTTCTCCTTCAACTTCTCTAAATGCAAAATTTGCATTTCCTGGTAGTCTATTTTTCAAAGAGCCATTTAGCTTTGCATCAAAATTTCTATTTTTTATTTCTGAAATAAAATAATTTCTTAATTCTGTTAAATATCTAATATGAAAACTCATACTTTGTTCTGCCAACTCGCAGGCCTTACCTAATCCTACAATCCCTGCAACATTTTCAGTTCCAGCCCTTTTGTTCCTTTCCTGATGACCTCCATCCATAAATTTTTCGAATTCTATGCCTTTTTTTACATACAATGCCCCTATTCCTTTTGGCGCATACAGCTTATGTCCTGAAAGCGATAAAGCATCAATCCCCATTCTTTTCACATCTATTGGTACATTTCCGCACGCTTGCACTGCATCAGTGTGAAAAGGTATATTATACATCCTTGCAATTTTACTTATATCCTCTATAGGCTCTATTGTACCTATTTCATTATTTGCAAACATTATACTTATAAGAATTGTGTCATTTTTTATGTTGTTTCTTAAATTATCTATGTCTATCAACCCTTCTGAATTTACATCTAAATAAGTTACTTCAAATCCTTGATTTTCAAGAGCTTGACAAGTATGTAATACCGCTGGATGCTCTATTTTTGAAGTTATTATATGTCTTCCTCTCGCTTTATTTGCATAAGCTATGCCTTTAATAATAGTATTATCACTTTCTGAGCCACATCCCGTAAAATAAATTTCACTTGGGTTTGCATTAATCATTTTGGCTACTTTCGCCCTTGCTTCTTCTACAGCTCTTCTGGATATTCTTCCAATGCTATACATTGAAGAAGGGTTTCCATATTTTTCACTGAAAAACGGCAACATTTCTTTTAAAACTTCTTCTTTAACCCTCGTTGTTGCCGCATTATCAAAATATCTTATTTTCATAGAATCCTCCACTATTTTTATTAATACTATTATTATATTCAAAAATAGCAAAATTATTTCTATTAATTTTTTGCCAAAATGCTACGTTGTATAATAACATTCGCCATAGCCATATACTACTTTATAATAAATTCCAATGAAAGATGGTTCTGTTTCAGTATTTATTTCATATTTAGGTTCAACTACTTCTTGACCTTCTGAATTTATAGCTCCCCATTTGCCATCTAATTTTACAGCAGCAAAGCCATATTCATTAAATTCTGTAGCTTTATCATATTTACAATCTACCACAATGTTTCCAGCAGTATCAACAAATCCCCATTTGCCATTTTCAACTGTTGTGTATAGCTTATTATTTGGATAAACATCTTTGTTTGTAACTTCATTGCCTTGTTTGCTAAAGTATTTGCTTTCAGTGTCATTGTAAACTTTTATATAATCACCAATTGGCTCTATTGTAGCATTAGTCATTTCACACAATAATACTAAGTCTTTTGAATAAATTTGTGTTACGTTGTCAGTACTTGTTGAAGCTTGTAATAGGTCTGTATTATCAATTTTTTGTAATAAATCATATTTAAGCTCTACTTTTGTGTTGCCAGCGTCATCGATTACGCCTAATTTGCCTTGGTCATTGCTTGCTATAAAGTAATTGTTATCTAAGTATGATATATAATTATAGTTTTCTGGAATTATATTATTTCCTGCTGAATCTATAACTCCATATTTAGTTACATCTGAATTGTCTATTTTTATTCTATAATTGCTATTTGTCGTGCTTAAAATAGAAATATTCGCATCAATGTCTGCTTGATTTCCAGTACTATCATAAACTGTAGTGCCTTGGTCATCTTGCGCATATAAGTAGTTTCCTGTTGAATCTATTTGTGTGTATTCCACTGGAATTATTTCTTTTCCATTTACATCGTCTACACCATATTTTTTTGTTCTTTCTACTATGAATACGTTATTATTCTCATCATAGCTTATGGATTGATATTCATTTTTGATTATATTCTCGCTGTTTTTGTTTACACCATATTGACCATTTTGCGCACATACTAAGTATGCAGTACTATTATCTCCAATTTCTTTTACACGTGATAAGTCATTATAAACTGTATCCAAAACTTCATTGCCATTACAATCCAAGTATCCATATCTATACCCTTCATCTGTTTTTACAGAAACAATATATCCAGCATACTTATACCCATTTTCTTCTGAATAATATCCATCAACATCAACTTGTTCATATTGAATATCTACTATGTTATTTCCTTTTAAGTTGATAACGCCATATTTTCCATCTTGTCCTACCAAAAATTGTCCTTCTTTATATGGCAAGCTATCTAGTTCATCATAAATAGGTTTTGTTATCTTTTTACCTGTAAAATCAATTAAACCATATTTTCCATCTTCAGAATATTTTAATACAGATTTTTCATACATTAGATTACTAGCCACATTTTTTAATCTTATTGCTTCAACATCACTATATTCTGTCATAATTTGCTCATTTTTTTCATTGTAAACTTGTGTATTTCCGTCATTTGAGCATATAAATACTGCCTTTTCTGGGTTTGGAATTGTAACTTCTTCATATTGAGGTTGTACTATAATATTTCCTGTTTTATCAATTACACCAAATTTATCGTCTTGATTTAATAAGAAATAATTATACTCTTTAACTTCTGCAATTTGATAGTCTTCACTACTATTTTTTATTGCTTTATAAATAAAAAATCCCCCTATTACTAATGCTAGTATAACGACAATTGCAACTATAATTATAATAATATTTTTCTTTTTCATTTTTTATTTTCCCCTTTCTCGAAGCACAAATTTGCTCAGAAAAGACTTGTAACGTCTTTAATCTTTTTCTTCTTCTTCATTTTTTTCTTCCATATTTTTACACGCTTTTATTTTTAAAATTCTCTTATCTTCTGACTTTTCTATTTTATATGTCACTTTTTCTGTTTCTACTACTGGCTTTTCTGTATCTTTTGGAATTCTACCTAATTGTTCTTGCAAATATCCTGAAATTGTATCATAATCTCCTTCTGGAATTCCAGCATCCAATAATTTATTGACATCATATATTGGCATATTACCACTTAAGTAATAAGTATTATTATCTATTTTTTCAAATTTCTTTTCCTCTTCATCATATTCATCATAAATGTCTCCTACCAATTCCTCAAGAATATCTTCCATTGTTACTAAGCCCGCCGTTCCGCCATATTCATCTAGCACTATTGCAATTTGTTTTTTATTTTTTTGTAAATCCTTAAATACTTGATTTATCATTCTGTTTTGTGGCACAAAATAGGCTTCTTTAACAACATCTTTAACTCTGAAGTCTTTTTTTCCTATATTTTTTAGTACTTCTTTTACATATAAAATTCCCTTTATTTCGTCAATTGTTTCATCATATACAGGTATTCTACTATATTTATACTCCTCTTTTGATAGCTCTTTCATTAATTCTTCATTGCTTATATTAATATCTACAGCAAAAATTTCTTTTCTGTGTCTCATAATTTCAGAAACTACAATATCGTTAAATTCAAATACATTATTTATTAGTTCTTTTTCTTCTTCTTTAATAGTTCCGCTTTCTTCACCTTGGTCTACCATCATTTTTATCTCTTCTTCAGTTACTGTTTCGTTATCGGTTTCTTCAACACCAAATATCTTAGAAATTTTATTTGTCACAAATGTTAAAAACTTAACAAATGGCGCAGTAACAACAGATATAAATTTTATTACTCCAACTGAAGCAAATGAGATTTTTTCATAGTTTTTCATTGCAAATCTTTTTGGCACTAATTCACCAAATACAAGGGTGAAGAATGACAAAATTATTGTGATTAAAATTATTGATACATTTTTCCACGCTGATAAACTTATAAATGGCATTACCTGATTTAAAGCAGGAGCCAATTTTTCTGCAAATGCATCTGATGCAAATGCACTTGATAAAAATCCTGCAAGTGTTATCCCAATTTGAATTGTTGCTAAAAATTTGCTTGGAGTTTTCAACATTTTTTCTATTTGAACAGCCTTTTTATTTCCCTCCTTTGCCATTTTTTCTATTTTAGCATCATTCAGCGAAATATAGGCTATTTCGGCCGCTGCAAAAAAAGCATTTACTGCTATAAGTATTATAAGAATTATTATTTGAGCCAACATTAATAATCTTCTCCTTTTAAATTTATTTATATGTTTTTCTATCTTTTATAATATACCATATATTATTATTTTTTACAATATCATATAATTAGAGAAGAGAGATATATTTAAAATATATCTCTTATTCATTTACATACCAGTAACTGGTAGCTTTTTTTCTTCTGCAGTAACTGTTTTTTGAGTTACAAGCTTTTTGTTTGATATTTTTTCTTTTTCTACTTCTTTATCATCAACTTCCTTATTATTTTGTATTTTTTCTATTTCTATTTCTGGCTCTTCTGATTTATTATTGTAAACAGTTACAGTATATTCTTCATTCATAGTTAATCCTATATCTATCAAATCTTCATATTTATCATATCCGTTTATACTATTTACTTCTTTAATAAAGTATGTACCTGGAAGTACATTTTCTAACACAATTTTCCCATTTTTATCTGTTTTTAGTCCTTGATAAACTACATTTTTATTCTCATCTAGTATTTCAAATTCGACTCCTTCAAGTGGCTTAGCTGTTTCTTTGTCCTTTTTTACAATTATTATTTTAGTCTCGTTTTTTGTATAATAATCAGTTGTTTCTCCTGTAGAGTCTTCATATACTTCTGCCGTTAGTGCATAATCTTGATAATTACTATCTGGTGCTGCTCCAAATAACACTGGCTTTGTTTTCATCTGTGTTTTTACTTTAATATTAATACTACCTGATTCATTAGTATTTTTAATTGGTATCAATATTTTAAACTTTTCATCTGGAGCAAATGTACTTTTTTCGTTATTATTTAAATCTGTCAATTTTATTCCACCAATGTCTATTTTATTTTCATTTGTAATTGTAACCGTATAGTCTTTTATATCTCCTTCATGTCTTATTGAATATTCTTTTGAAATATAGTTTTTATCTATATTATCTTGTTTCCACTTGTCTCCATCTTTATAAATTTCTACATTATTAGAAATTTTTGTTTCTGTAGAGTTTTCAGCATCTGCTATGATTTTTTTCATTGCAGCTAATGTTCGTATACCCGCTTCTCCTATTCCTTCGTAATCATCAGGGTTATTTCCGTGAATATAGCAATAAATTGCTTGCTTTGTTGCTGTAAAAGCTTCTTCTTTATTTGCAACTCCCAATTCACTTAAAGATTTATATGGATAACCATTCACAACTATTCTCCATAAGCCTACGTCATTTATACTGTCTTGAACTGAAACCGCATAAGGCTTTGTTTCTGCTCCTGGTTTTGTTTTGTCTAAGCAATAAGCTGGATATTGAACTCCATTGTTTTCATATTGTACATAACTTACTTTTACAGGAGTACCTTTATATTTTAATAATTGTCCACAGTCTCCGATTGATGATAAATTAGCTGTATCTATAGCAGCTGCAAATGTTGAATTTATAAATGCTAATGATGAAAATAGTAATAAAAATATAATTAGCAATGCATTTTTTATTATTTTAATTGTTTTTGATTTTGTCAAATTTAATTCTTCCTTTCTTTTTTAATTTATGTTATTTCTTCTGCTTGTACACATCTTCTATATTCTGGCTGGTTTTCAACACAAGTTATTAATGTAATCATATTTTTACCACTATTACTTAATACTTCCCAATTTGTGTCTGAAATTATATAATTACTTTTAACTTCATATTTTTTTGTGTTTCCATTATAATGGTAATAAATTTCATCACCTTCTTTCAACGTTTTTATTTTTGCGAAGTAATTATTTTTGTAGCCTCTATTATGTGCAGCAAGTCCTATATTTCCTTCTAATTCTTCCGTTTCTTCAAAATGACCAATATAATCATCCATTACTTCTTTAGTAGTGCCTTCGGCAATTTCTGCATTTAGGCTTATTACAGGTATTTCTATATACCAGCTTTTTGTCATTTCAGAAATTGCCGTATTATCTTTAGTAATATTTTTAAAAGGAGTGTATGCAAATTCTTTATTATCAATTTCCTCTTTTGTTTGCGTTTGATTGTTTGATGTGTTAAAGCCAGCTTTTAGTTGTGCAGTTTTAAATGGTTTAGCCACTGACATAAAACACAATGCTGAAGTAAAAATCACAATCGAAATAATTATACTTACGACATTTATAAAAAATGTACTATATTTAAACATTTAATACTAGTTATCAACCTCCTTTATTTTGTTTAATTGGAATATTTTTTCGAAAAAATTGATTTAAACAATTATTTGATTGAAATTTTAAAGTTAACTTTCATTAATATAATAATATATTTTTTTGATTTTGTAAAGTATTTTCCATCGCAGGATTCGACAAAAAGTGCCAAGGCTGTGAATTGTACAGCTTTGGCACTTTAGTCCATTTTTAGATTCAAATCGAAGTAAAATTCTACTCCATTTTCTTTATTTACAACACCATAATCATTTCCATAATTAGTCATTATTGCTTTTACAAATGACAAACCTATTCCTGTTCCGCCATCTGCTCTATTTCTTGATTGATCAATTTTATAAAATCTTTTCCAGATATTATCTAAATGTTCTTCCGGAATATTGTCACCTGTATTAAATACTGTTACTCTTACCTTATTTTTTTCTAAATTTATAGCATTATCTATCTTTATATATTTTTCACCATTGACTTCTTTAACATGCTTAATTGCATTAGTCAAATAGTTTGTGATTACCTGTTCTATGTAAAAATCATCTGCAAATACCATTATCTCTTCATCAGGAATAACTCTTACTTCAGCATTTTTTTCTTCAATCATTACTTTTGATTTTCTAATAACCTCCTTTTCCACTTCAACAATGTCAAAAGTAGTATCATTAAATTCTCTTTTGCCATACTCTAACTTCATAAGCTCAAGAAGTTGCTTTACTAGTTTATCCATTTTATTGCTTTCATCTAGTATAACTTCTGCATAAAATTTTCTATTTTCATCATCTTGTGTTACATTTTCTAATAATCCTTCACTATATCCTTGTATCAATGCAATAGGCGTTTTTAATTCATGTGAAACATCTGAAATGAAACTTTTTCTCATCTCATCCAATTTTGACTTTTCTTCGATATCCCTTTCTAGCTCTGAATTAGTGCTTCTTAATTGCTTTATTGTTTTTTCTAGCTTATCTGACATTGCATTTATACTTTTTCCTAAATCATTTATTTCATCATCAACATTTCTAACTTTATACTTATGACTAAAGTCTAAGTTTGACATTTTTTTTGCTATATCATTTAACTCTAAAATTGGATCTGTAAATTTTCTACTAACATAAGAAACTATCACAGCTGCCACAAGTATTGTAATTCCTGCCATTAGATACAAAAAATTATTAGAAATATTTACACTTTCCTCAATTGAAGTTATTGGAACTCTTACATATAATTGATAGCCATTATCTAAAATAGCAGATAATAATACATAAGTTATTCCATTTTTATTGTCTTGCATTTTCTTTATAGTATAATTTTCATTTTCTTCTATTTCTTGATTTGCACTATCCTCAAACCTACTTGTCATTTCATTCATTTGCCCAAGTGCAGAAAAAAAGTCCTTATTAGAAGTATATACATTGACATCTTGATCATTTCTAATTAATATATCAAAGTTATTTTTTATTGCCATTCTTTCTAATTGTGCTGATAAATTAATATTTTCCTGATTATCATAATATTCATTCACTGTTTTATACACTAATTTTAATTCTTTGGTTTTGCTATATAAATAGAATTGTCCAAAGACAAAATTATTTACTAGTATTAGAAATACAATTATTAGTAAAATAACTAAAGACAAGGTTAAAAATAGTTTAACTCTTACTGATTTTATTGCTTTTTTTATTTTATCCATCAATATCGTCCCTTTCTTTTTATTTTACTTCAAATTTATACCCTACTCCTCTCATTGTTTTTATATATTTTCCTTTTTTGCCAAGTTTGTGTCTAATTTTCTTTATATGACTATCTATAGTCCTTGAATCTCCATAATAATCATAATTCCATACATTATTCAAAATTTTATCACGTGATAGCGCAATATTTTCATTATTTAGCAAATAAACTAATAATTCGTATTCTCTTAGGCTAAGTTCTATCGGCTTTCCATCTACTTTTACTGTTCTACCTTCTCTATCTACCTCAATTCCACCGTAGTCTTTCACTTCATTTGAAGCATTTTGTGTTCTTTTTAATATTGCTTCTACTCTTGCTACCAAAATTTTTGGACTAAATGGTTTTGAAATATATTCGTCAACTCCCAATTCAAAGCCAAATAATTCATCTTGTTCTTCTCCTCTTGCTGTTAGCATAATAATTGGAACTTTAGATGTTTGGCGAATTTGCCTAAGTACAGACCAACCGTCTAACTTAGGCATCATTACATCAAGTAAGATAAGTACAATATGGTTTTTGTTTTCTTCAAAAACTTTTAATGCTTCTTCTCCATCTGCAGCTTCTAATATGCTATATCCTTTTGCAACTAAGAAATCTTTTATTAATTTTCTCATTCTTTGCTCATCATCTACAACTAAAATATAATCATTAACCATTCTTTTCATCTCTTTTCTTTTTTGTATATTATAACAAATCTTTATGTCTATTTTGTGTTCTTTAAATAAACACTTTTTGTATCGTAGGCTAATTCTATATTTTCTTCTTTTAAAATTTTCATTATTTTGCAATTTATATCTTCACATTCTGCCAAATAGCTTTCATAATTAATTGAATCTGTATATGCATAAATTAAAATGTCAAGTCCATTGCTTGTAATTGCATCTAATTTTACTTCTATAAAATCATCATTTATGGTTTCTCTTTTTGCTAGCATTTCTTCTACCCTTTTTTCGAATTTTTGTACCTTTTCCATTGGAGTATCAATTTCTAAGCAAATATTTGTGCGATATCTTCTTTTTTCCATCTTGCTCCAGTTTATTATAGAAGATTCTGACATTACTGAATTAGGAACATTTACTAATGAATTTTCAAATGTTCTTATCCTTGTAGTTCTAAATGTTATGTCTTCAACAGTTCCCTCATAATTACCTGTTTGAATCCAATCTCCAACTATGAAAGGTCTATCTATAAAAATTACTAATCCACCAAAAAGATTTTTAGCAGTATCTTGGGCTGCTAATGTCACAATAACGCCACCTAAACCTATTCCTGCTATTAGTCCATTTAAGTTAATACCAAGTAAAGAAAGTACTATAAATGCTGCTACAAGATAAATTGCTACTCTTACTATTTTTAAAAGGAAAGAAAATGCATTATCATCCACTTTCTTTTGCTTTTTTTCTATTCTATGTTCTACTCTTTTTACTAAAGAGCTTTCTGGCCTAAAGCTTTGTGCTAGTCCTCTTGCAAAAACAATTACAACTATTATCTTGAAGGCTAATGTTACTATATTCCATACTCCTTGTGAAATGTTGAGTGGTTGTTTTAAAAACAATATTGCTAAATAAAAACCTAAGACTATAAAGAATAGTCTTAGTGGCTTATAGAAAGCACTTTCTTTTATCTTTTTTGGTGATTCTTTAAATTTAAATGCTTTTACGATAGCATAAGAAATACCTGAACTAAAAATTCTAAAAAATAGAATTATAGCTACAGCTATCCATATATCTATAATCTCTACGGCAGTAATATTATCAAAAAAAGCTTTTATTTGTTCCATTTTTTATCACATTACCTCCTGCTATTTTTATATTAATTCATGTAATCTCTTAATTTTTTGCTTCTACTAGGATGTCTTAGTTTTCTTAAAGCTTTTGCTTCTATTTGTCTTATTCTCTCCCTTGTAACATTAAATTCTTTGCCTACTTCTTCAAGAGTTCTAGCTTTTCCATCTTCAAGCCCAAACCTTAGCTTTAATACTTTTGCCTCTCTTGGTGTTAATGTAGACATTACTTCTTCTAGTTGTTCTTTTAGCATTGTGTATGCAGCAGAATCTTGAGGTGCTGGGCTTTCATCATCTTGTATAAAATCGCCTAAATGACTATCATCCTCTTCTCCTATAGGAGTTTCTAATGATACTGGATCTTGTGCTATTTTTTGTATTTCCATTACTTTTTCTACTGGAATTTCCATCTCTTTTGCAATCTCTTCTGGGGTAGGCTCTCTTCCTAGTTGTTGTAATAAATGTCTTGAAGTTCTTATTAATTTATTTATTGTTTCTACCATGTGCACTGGAATTCTGATTGTTCTTGCTTGATCTGCAATTGCCCTAGTAATAGCTTGCCTAATCCACCATGTAGCATAAGTACTAAATTTAAATCCCTTTGTATAGTCAAATTTTTCTACTGCTTTAATTAGCCCCATATTTCCCTCTTGTATTAAGTCTAAAAATAGCATACCTCTACCAACATATTTTTTGGCAATACTAACAACTAACCTTAAGTTTGACTCTGCCAACTTTTGCTTAGCTTCTTCATCACCTTTTAATATTCTTTTTGCCAAATCTAGCTCTTGCTCTGAGGTTAAAAGAGGAATTCTTCCTATCTCTCTTAAATACATTCTTACAGGGTCATCAACATTAATACCCTCATAATCATTATCAGAGATATCATCTAAGTTAAGATTTTCTACTTCCTTTAAATCTTCTAAATCTGGCTCTTCATCTAAATCATCATTTAATAAATTTACACCTAACTCTTCGAATGCATCAAACACCTTATCTATTTGATCTGGATTAACATCATCTAATTCGCTAGCTAAATCCCCATAAGTAATTTTTCCTTTTTCTTTAGCCTTTTTTAATATTTTACTAACTTTCTCATCTTTAATTGTATCTTCAGTCAAGTCCTTTTGTTCTTCTTCTTCCTTAATTTTTTCTACAGCCTTTTTCTTTGTTTGCTTTCTTGCAGCTTCCATTTTTTCTATTCTTTGTTCATCTTTATTTTCTTTATCTGACTTTGTCTTTTCACTAGTATTGGCTTTCGTACTAGCAACTTGTTTTTCCTTTTCTTCCTTAGCCTTTTTTATCTTTGTATCAGTTTTCTTTTTTTCTTTTTGTTCTGCCATTTACTATCACCCTTTCCCCATAAACTTATTTTATTTTAGCTAACCTAACAATAATGTCATTTAATTCTTTTTCTAATGACATTTTTTGCTCATTTTCTAAATTCATACTTAATAAATTTAATATTTCTATTTTTCTCTCATTTAAGCTTTCTCTTTCATAGTTCTGCAAAATATCATCTATAGCCTTTTCTACATTGTCAATTTCATAATCTTCTGCCATAATTTCAGTAATACGGCTCTGTGCTTCCTCACTTAAAGAGTCAATTATACTGTTTATATTACTATTTCCATTCTCAAATTCCTCATACAATTTTTGAATAATTTCTTTATTAATTGGGTCTTTTAAATTTTCTACGCTTATATTTTGTTTTATTATTTTATATATATTTAAATCACCCATCAATAAAATTGATATTATTGTATTTTCTCGTCTTTTTGTAGCTTCTGAGACTTTTACTTCAGAAACTGGCTTATGCACAACAACAGGCCTTGGCCTTTCAAGAATTTTCTCTCCTGATGAATTTGCATAAGTAAGTTTATTAACTTCTGCATAAATAGCCTCTTTTGAGATATCATACTGTTTAGCTATTTTTTCAATATACACTTCCCTTTCTATGGTATTGTCGACTTTTGCTATGATTTTTGCAATTTCATTTAAAAATTTTATTTTATCACTTGTGTTTTCTAAGTTTAAATCTTGCTTTAAAAGCTTAACTTTAAACTCTATTACAGAAAGTGCATTTTCCACTAGTACATTAAATCGAGCGTTACCATATTTAATAATATATTCGTCTGGATCTTTTGCGCCTTCCATCTGCAATACACGTACATCGCACCCCATATCTTGTAGTATATCCATTGCTCTTATTTTTGCTTTAAGACCTGCTTCGTCAGAGTCAAAACTTAATACAACCTGCTCTGAATTTCTTCTAAGTAACCATCCCTGCGCTTGAGTTAAGGCTGTTCCAAGTGGCGCAACTACATTAGTAATACCTCGTTGATGTAAAGAAATAACGTCCATATATCCTTCCACTATCAAAATTCGTTTCTTTATTTCATTACTTTTTTTTGCCACGTTTAGCCCAAATAAGTGCCTACCTTTACTATATACAATATTTTCTGGAGAATTTATGTACTTTGGCTTAGAGTCATCTAATACTCTGCCTCCAAATGCAATTACTCTTCCTCGCGCATCACAAATTGGAAACATTAGTCTGTTTCTATATCTATCTATATACTCTCCTCTATCGTTTTTGTTTACTAGTCCAGATTCTAATATTTCTTGATTTCCAAATCCTTGCTTTTTCAATTCTTTATATAATTCATCAAATTTTCCAGAAAAACCTATTCTAAAAGATTTTAATGTATCATTACTTAATTTTCTTTTTTTTACATACTCTTGCGCCATTTTAGACGTAGGCTTGTACAAGTTTTGATGATAATACTCTGCTGTAAATTCATTAACTTTATATACTTTGGATTTTAATGCCTCTTTAGCCGCATCTTCTCTATTTTCTAATGTAGGTAGTTGAATATTGGCCCTTTCAGCTAGCATTTGCACAGCTTCTACAAAACCAATACCTTCTATTTTCATCAAAAACGTAAATACATTGCCACCAACACCACATCCAAAGCAATGGAATATCTGCTTGTCTGGTGATACAGAAAATGACGGTGATTTTTCATTATGAAATGGGCATAGTCCAAAATAATTTCTTCCACTTCTTTTTAAATGAACATATTGCGAAATTACATCTACAATGTCATTCGATTGCCTTACTTCGTCAATAATTTCCTCACTATACCTTGCCATTTTTCCTCCACTTTCTTTCAAAATATTCCAACTTGATATACATAATTATAATATTCGACGTATTTTACATAAATCCTTCTTTTTTATCCTCTTTTTAAAAATGAACTTTAAGGAACGTCCCTAAAGTTCATTTAATAACATCATTTTATTATCTAATTTATTTACAACTTTTGCACAATTTACCCATTCTTTAGAATTTTTTTTGTCAATTACTCCATCTGGCTTATATTTCATTTTGTGCTCTAAACTAGCCCAGAAGTCCATTGCCATTGTTCTTATTTGTATTTCTACCTTCACGTAAGCTACATTTTGTGACAGTGGAACTGGTGTTTCTACTATTAAGTGATAACTAGAATAACCACTTTTTTTGGGTTTAGCTAAGTAATCTTTTTCTTTTAATACTTGGATTCCTGGAAATTTTTCTACGGAGTCTTTTATGGTATATACATCCTTTTTTAATGGGCATATTACTCGTATTCCTGCAATATCATTAATATTTTCTATCATTGATTTATATGTAAGTTGTAAGTCTTTTTTCTTCATTTTGTTCATTATACTGTCTGGAGTTTTTAATCTACTATTTACATGATCTATTAAATCATAGTTGTGAAATAGTTGAAATTCATCTTTTAGTATTCCTATTTTTGTGTCTAATTCTCTTATTGCAATTGAATAAATAAACATTAATTTTTTGAATGTTGCATCTTCTTTTTCTACTTTTTTATTACAATCCAAAAATTTTTCGATTTTTACCAATTCATAACTCTCATCATTCTTTTTTTTATTTTTACTTTTTTCCCTATTTTTCATTTCTACATCTACTCCTTCCTCTTTTTAGTTAAAGCCGAATATGTTCCAACTTTAGCTTTTTCTTTTATTTGTAGAATGCATTTTTTCTATATTTAGTATATGCTTATTCTAATAATAAATTGTTTCCAAAAAATATTTTCAATGTGTTTTTTGTGTGAAAAAAATAGCCACTTTAGATATATTTTAAAGTGACCATTTTATTATTTGTTCTATATTCATTACTGTTTTTTCGCCAGTTTTTAAGCTTTCTACTTCATAGTTATCTCCTTCTTGTTTGTCTCCAACAACTATAAAGTATGGTGTGCCTAAAATTTTACAATCTTTTATTTTTGCGCCAATGCTTAATTTGTCTCTATCATCTAATATTACTCCTACATTATTTGCTTGAAGTGTTTCATATAATTTTTTTGCCTTTTCAAATTTTTCTGCATCATCTGTTTTTGCAATAATTTGTATTTTATAAGGTGCCACTGACTCTGGCAAAACAAAGCCACAAGGTCCATATTTTGGATCATTTATTAGGCACTGCTCATATAATGCTGCAAGTGTTCTGCTTACACCTATGCCATAGCATCCCATGTAATATAGGCTTTCTTTTCCATCTTTATCTATGAACTTTCCATTCATCATTTCTGAATATCTCGTACCAAGTTGGAAAATATGTCCCAATTCCATTGTTCTAATTTCTTTAAAGTTTGATATATTTTCTATGCCATATTCTTCACTTAGATACTCTTGATAATTTTCTTTTTCTAATACCTCTGTATTTAATCCAATTTTAGTTTTTTCATCATAAAGTATTTTATCTTCTCCTTGGTCTGAGATAAGCATAAATTCTTCAGATTTTTTCCCACCCATTGCGCCATTGTCAGCCACAATAGGAATTACATCTAAGCCTATTTCTTTAAATATCTCTAAAAATGCATCTCTAACATTGTTATACGCTTCAACCATTTTTTCTGGAGTTGTATCAAAAGTATACACATCCAACATTGGAAATGCCTTTCCTCTTAGCAAATATCCTCTTGTTCTAATTTCATTTCTAAATTTTTCGCCTATTTGATAATATACCACAGGTAAATTTTTATATGATTTTAATTTTTCCCTAGCGAATTCTAGCATTGCCTCTTCCCCCGTTGGCGCTAAGCAAAATGTTCCTTTATTAGATTTAGTAATTAGCATTGTGCCATCATTTACATATTGGTCATATCTTCCAGAGTTTTTCCATATTATATCTGGCTGTAATGTTGGCAGAAGTACCTCAATGCAACCATGCCTATTTAAAGTTTTTCTTATTATTTCTTCTATATTTCTTCTAACCAATAATGGTACTGTGTTGTAACCATATATGCCTGCACCGTATTGCACTATTTGTCCTGTTTGCAATAAGATGCTTTGTCCTGGATACATCATATCTATATTATTTAATTTTATCGTTCCCATGCCTGTTTGTGATAATTTCATTATTTTTCCTCTTTTCCTTGATTATTATTTTCTTCAACAAGTTCGTCTATCACTATTTGCCTATTACTATCTAATTTATATTTTGGTAATTCTGGCAAATCATTTAGTGAAGAATAGCCAAACATCTTTAAAAATTCGTTTGTTATTTTATAGGCCATTGGCTTACCCGGCAAGTCAGTTTTTCCCGCTTCTTCTATCAAACCAAATTCTAACAATTTATATACACAAGCGTCTGCTGAAACACCTCTTATTGCTTCAATTTCTGCCCTTGTTATTCTTGGGTTATATGCAATAATTGCCAAAGTTTCTAATGCTGCATTTGACAAATTTGGTTTCACTCTTTTGTCTAAAACTGGATAAATATATTCATATAAGTCTTTTTTAGTGCACAATTGATATTTATCATCAACTTTTATAAGTTCTATTCCCCTATTTTTAGCCTTATAGTCTTCTTGCATACTCGAAATGATTTTTTCTAGCTCATCATCATTAATCTCTAAATTTAAAGACAATTCTTTTTTAGAAACCTCTTTTCCGGAAGCAAAAAGTATTGCTTCTATTATTGCTTTTATTTTATCTATTTCCATTTAATGCTTTATTCCCTCCATTTACATTTACAGTATATATTATTGCAGAAAAACCTTAATATGTCAATATTTTTCCAAATTTCTTGCGCTCAGAATAAGAATATGGTAAGATATTTTTATAGTTTTAATTATGGAGGTATTAATATGGAAGATGAAAATGAGATAAAAAAAGAAAAGAAGTTAGAAATTGTTAAAGGCGATGGTTCAAACCTTGATATCTCACCAGTTTATGAGCATTTACAAAATGCCAAACCTCAACCAGCTGATGATAGGCCTACGAACATCATTATCCCTAAAGAGCATAAAAAAAGTAAAGATGATAAAGAAAGTCATGATGAAGATAAGCAAGATAATTAATCAATTTTGCTAAGTTTGTACTTATTTTAGCAATTTTTATAAAATTTAGAACATGTAAAGTTTATAAAAAGCTTTCATGTTCTTTTTTGTTAGAACTATTAGTATCAGTTTTTATGCATTTCCCCTATTATTAGTTCGTTCTTTTTTTATTTTTTACTTGTTATACTTCTTATATCTATAATAAGGAGGTTTTGTATATGAATAATCATGAAAAGTTATTAAGAAAAAACATAGGTAAAAAAATCAAATTAGCTAGAACTAAAGCCTCATATACACAAGAGCAATTAGCAGAAAAGCTATCTCTATCTCCACGTTATATAAGCCAACTAGAACGTGGTATAGCTTTTGGCAGTGCCACAACAATCATTAATCTTTGCAAAACTTTAAATATTGACTCAGACTTTCTATTTAATGACTTAATTCAAAATGAAAAGCCTCTGTTATTAGAAATTGAAGATGATAAATTTTTAGAAAATTATATGAAACTAAATAAGTACAATAAAGCTATAATAAAATCCTTAGCTAACGATTTAGTTAAAATTCAAAATGAAAATGACTGTGAAAAAAATGCCTAATATAAAACTTTCATTTTAGCACAATTTTCTCCTAAATTTCATAGAATAAAGTAAAACTTAATTTTTAGGAGGATGTCATGGCAAAAATAATAGTGTTCAATAATGATACAGATAGAATGGAAAGTTACTATAGAGGCGAGGCAGAACCAATGCCATACAATACAAACAGTACTTTAAAAGTTAGAGAATTTAGAGGGTCAAGTAAAAGTAATATCTTATGGACAACTAAACGAACGATGCAAAGTTGGAATAGCCAAAGATACATTTTTGGTTCTCCAATTCCGGTTGGATTTGCTTTTAAGAGGCCTTATGAAGGTGGCCATGGAAATCAAAGTCAACATTATGCAGGCACTGCATTTGATGTAGGTCAACGTTTATCTTCTAGTGAAAGAAGAAGATTATGGAATTCTGCTAATAACTCTGGGGTATGGTATTATGTAGAACCTATTTCATTAACACCAACATGGGTTCATTTTGACAAAAGATTTGGATCTCCAGCTTGCTCTACAGGAGGCTATCCAACAATTAGAAGAGGAAGTGTAAGCAATTATGTGCTAATTGCACAAGATGACCTAAATACACTTGGATATAGAACTGGTGGATTAGACCGGAATATTTGGTTCAGCTACTCAAACCGCTGTAATTAATTATCAAAGATCTCGAGGTCTCTCAGCAGACGGAATTGTTGGATGCAACACTTGGAGGGCTCTACAAGAAGATGTTGTAGGCACAGGTCCTACTAACACAACTATTAATTGAACTTTGGGGACGTTC